>NZ_JBQHWJ010000077.1:0-6461 GCF_052064035.1 Bulleidia sp. HCP3S3_C9
TCCTCATTTACATGTTACAGGAAGCTCAACTTTACAGGTAAATCATACTCACTTCTTCTGTTTTCTCTGTCCGTTTTTGTGGACTATCAACTAATTCTTTAAAAAGAGCGACATTCATTAATAATCAATAACCTCTCCGCTGTTTTTCACAATATTTTTCCAGACAGCTTCTGTATTACTTATTCAAGTGCTATACCATAAAAAAGCACTGCCAAACAGACAGTGCACCTCATTTTATGCAACTGGCTGCCATTTTACAGGCCCTGTAGCTTTGCGTCACAGACTTTCGTCTGTTTTGCCAATTTCATTACTATAGCTTTTTAACTTATGTAAAAAAATTCAATTTTATTATACTTTAATCCTCTATTATATACAATCTACTATACACAAGAAAAACATGGCAGTTTTAACGCCCAAAAAATGAACGGCAAAAAATAGAACACATAAGGCGACCACAGTTCTCTAGCACAGAATTGGTGAGAATTTGCTACATGTTTTGCTGCAACTTGCAGCAAATTCCCTTCAGCAAGGCACAAAAAAAGCCCCAGAATATGGGACTTTTCGGCATTTTCCAAACTGAATAAATTAACGCTTGGTTAACTGTGGTAAGGCTTATTTATGCGGTTTTTTGAAGTATTTGTAACCTTTTTGTAACCTTTTGCTATTTTAGGGGTAAAAAATGGAGTGTTTACACATTTAAAGGAAACCGTTAAAAACCCTCACATTTGAAGATTTTTAAAAATAAGTTTTCAAATGTGTAGAATGGCTTATTTATGCTAAAAAATGGACTTAAAACCCCACATTTGAAGAAAAAAAGAAAGCACGGTAAATGTTTGCAAATGTGGAGCTAAAACCTAAATAATGGTACACTGTAACTAGAAATTCTAGAGGTAGAGGAAAGATGCGTCTACGCGCTCACTGAGCCAAAAGAGACCCTGGGTAAGCATCACCAGGCTAGAATTTACTAAAGGACGGCTTAACCGTCCTTTTTTTTGCTAGCTGTCTATTTCGTATACGCGTTAAGTTCAGCAAGGCTTTTATCTTCTTCTTTAATGCTCGTCACATCCAGCATCGGCATCCATGCTTTTCAGGTGAGTCCGACATGGCGTTCTTGCATGCTGGCCATACAAGTTCATTAAAGTAGAACGGGTACTCTTCATCGACCTTTGCCAGTTTTTTATCAAGAATAACCCCACTCCTACTCACCACTATATAGCCTTTGTCGTCAGTATCGTGCCATGGATAGTAGCTGTATTTTACTTCTTTTTCATTTGCGTATTCTAAATCATAAGTAATCATTTTTTTTCTTCCATACCTCGTTAACCATTGTTCGTATTTTTAACAAAATCGTCTAAAACATATCTAACCATTTTTGAGCACTCTACGGTAAGCCGTTCAAATTCTTCGGGATCGATATATTTTTTTCCTCCTGGGTATATTAAGCAAAATCCACTTTCACTAAATACTAGATTATACCCATTTAAATCTAATAACCCACCTAAGCCGTTTTGGCTTATAGCTTTTTTTTCTTCTTTTGGTACGCCATATCCCTTATAGCACCCTAAAAGGTCGCTTGCCTCAATGAAAACAGCTTCAATACCAAGGGCATCACATAAGGATTTCATAGTTTCAGAGTTAATACTACTAGGATCCCTTAAAGTAATACTATAGATAGTTCCTATAGGTACCCCACTTTTTTCTGATAGTTCCTTTAATGTCATACCGCGCATTTTGCATATATATTTTAAATTTTTTCCTATTGCCATTTTTATTAACCTTTTCGCATAAATTTTATCATATTACTGAAAATTCATTGTTTTTTACTTGACTAATTACTGAGTATTCATTATTATTTCTAAGGTGAATTAATGAAATTTCAGCAATTCACAGAAAGGAGCTATAAACAATGCTAAAGATAGACGCTAAAAAGCTCGAATTATCCCAAGCTAAAAAGGGAATTAACACGAATCAGATCATTCTAAAAAGCGGACTTACTGAAAAAACCATACAAAACATAAAGAACGGCAAGCCATGTAGACCGCTAAGCGTGCACAAGTTAGCCAAGGCGCTAGATGTAGACGTTACCGAGATCCTAAAGGAATGAAAGAGAGGTGATACCATGAAAGAACTTTATACAGGTAACAACGTAACAGTTCTAGAGGCTAGTCGGATCATGAAGAAAAGCCCCCAATACATACGCCAGGGCATTAAAACGGGATTATTGCCAATTGGTAAGGCTATAAAGATAGACGGCAGTAGTAAATATACGTACTACATAAGCCCCAAGCTGTTAAAGGACTACACGGGAGCGCCGTTAGATGATTGATTTTAAGATCCACGGCGAGACCCCAACAAGTTACACGGCTAGCGATCTACCAAGACATGCTAGAGCGTTAGCGCTGAGCGGTTTTAAGGTATTTCCATTAAGACCAGGAGACAAGCGCCCTTTAATAACTAAATGGCAAGAACAGGCCACAAATAGGTTAGATCAAGTATTAAATTGGTGGAGCGTAACACCTAACGCTAATATAGGCATAGCAACGGGCGACGGGCTAACCGTTATAGACATTGATACGAAAGACCATAACGGCGGAAACGGAGCGGACGGCGCAAAAAGTCTAGAAGAAATAGAGCTTATATATGGCGATCTAAACCCAACGATAACGGTACAGACCTGGAGCGGTGGAAAACATCTATACTACAAGACAGACGCACCACAAAGCAACAAGGTAGCTTTATGGCCAGGTATCGACATAAGAGGCGACGGCGGTTACATTGTAGCGCCTGGATCTATCATACAGGGGCGCCCCTATAGAATTATTGGAAAAACGTTCAAAGTAGAACCAGGAAACGACGCCGTTAAAGAACTTCTAAAAGAAGAAAGCACCTATACCAATGGATCCGAACCACCGCCAGGAACTAGCGACAAGCTGATACCGCAAGGACAGCGCACCGACTACCTAATAAAGCAGTGCGGTACATTATGCGACGGTACACGATCAAAGGAAACCATAAAGCAATTGATAGCCGTTATTAACAACACTCAACTAGAAACGCCGTTAACCGATAAAGAGCTAGATCGAGAAGTATACCCGTGTATAGATCGCTTTAAGGCTTGCACACCTAAAAACGTAAGTAACGAGCAAATGGCCATAGCTAAAGGCGTTAACCTGGTATCATTCCAGGATCTAAGCTATAAAACGGTTGATTGGTTGATACCTGGATATATTCCAAAGGGGTGTATAACCATTCTAGGCGGAGACGGCGGACAGGGTAAAACCTCGCTATGGTGTAACCTGGTTAGCGCTATATCATGTGGAAATGAGAGCATATTAAGCCATTTAGCGCTAGTCAACAGCAAGGGTATATCATTGGTATTCAGTGGCGAGGACGACCCCGAAAGCGTGCTTAAAAAGCGTTTAAGAGAGTATAACGCCGATGAAAGCAAGATATACACGCTAAAGCTAGACGATAGCGCCCTGGCAAGTATAACCATAGGCGGTGAACTGTTACCCATGCTAATAGAGCAGTACAGGCCGTTATTAGTTGTGTTAGATCCGATACAGCAGTTTATTAAAGATATAGACATGTCAAAGCGTAATGATGTAAGGCGGACACTACAGACGTTATCTTCTTTAGGCAAGAAATACGGAACTAGTTTTCTATTGGTAGTACATACCAACAAGAGGGATAAGGTAGCTAGCTTTAGGGATAAGCTAAGCGATAGCGCCGACTTGTGGGACATCGCAAGAAGTGTTATAGCAGTTGGAAGAACGCAAGACGGAAACGGCTTTATATCGCAAGAAAAGAGCTCATACAGCGCGCTAAACGATACCATTCTATTCACTTTTGACGGATTGACTATAAAGCCTACAGGAACAGAAAGAAAGCACTATGTGGAGCTTACAACAGGCCATAGACAAGCAAATAAAGCCCAGGAAAAAGAAGACGTTAAAAGCGATATTCTAGACTTTCTGGAGCTGAACGACAACATAGAAAAGCGCGCTTTATTGGATCATATGCAAACAAACGGCCACACGGCCAACATAATAAACCAGGCTATTAAAGAGCTTAAAGAAAGCGAGCTAATCGAAACAGCAAAACACGCCGACGGCTACGGTAACGGCGTAAAGGCTTTTATTAAATTAAAGAAAGGAAAGCAAAATGAGGAACTATAAAGAGAACATTTTAAAAACATTAAATAGCACCAATGAAAAAGCTATTGCACTTAAAAACTCTAGAGATACAGAGCTACACAAAGCCGAGAACACATACAGAAATCAAGCGCTAGAAAGAGCTAGAGCAATCATTGAGGAAAACTACACAAACGGCATTAACGAGCTTGCAAGCACTACGTCAAGCTATTTAAACAAAGTAAATACAGAGCTACGCAAGCAAGTTAGCGCTATCGCTACAAAGAGCCTAACAGACAACGAGATTACAGACATGGAGTTTATTAAGGCTTACGGCATCAAAAAGATGCAAGACAACCCTATTTTATTCAATATGTACCTGGAGAAACACGCGCATAGTTTTCCATTTATGGCGCTTCTAGTTTCTGAGGGCGTAAACCTGGATAATGCATCTATCCCAATTACTGAAATAGATAACCTTTTCGAGGCTTGCGACTATTATTTAAAAAATATCATTACCACACCCGACTACGCGAGTAGTATGGATAGCGCTGTATTGCTATCAGAAGATCATGGATCTATTGGTATTAATTGCAATACAATAGATACCTTTATTAACGCATACAGCGACTAGAGAGGAGCACACGCCATAATGGAAAGTCTACACTACTACACGGCTTTAATAGCCATGGTCAACAGCCTTAACGATCAAGGGCTAGAAAAGGCCTACGCACTTATGCACGGTATTTTTCTAAGATACAGCACGCCAGGCAATGAGGCTAGAGAAGAATACAACGAGAAAATGAACCAACTTAAAGACCTTTTAAACGTATGAAAAAGAACATACTCGAACAGATAGTCATAGATCTAGATCTTGATCTTGATAACGTTGATACCGATATGGATATCGACCTGGATCTAGACGTCGATACCGATATGGACGTTGATACCGATATGGATATCGACCTGGATCTAGACGCTGATCTAGACGCTAATACAAACATTAATCTATAAAGCCCCTATACTAAGAGGGGCTTTACTTCTAGGAGATACGCGCATATGAAACTACCTAATAACTATGGATCTATTGTCAAGCTAAGCGGTAACAGGCGCAAGCCGTACGCCGTTAGAGTTACGCAAGGGTGGAAACACAACGCTAAAAATGATACATATACACAAGTAAAAAAATATATAGGCTATGGAAGTACAAGAGCCGAGGCGCTAGAGATACTAGCGGAGTATAACCGAAACCCTTATAACCTGGATAGCAAAAACGTTACATTCAAGGACGCTTTTAACGCCTGGTATAACGAATACTCCAATAACGAGGGCGTTTCTAGATCTTCACTAGTTAGCTATACGGCATCATTCAAGGCGGTGGAGTGCTTGCACGAGAAACCCATAAGAGAACTTAAAACGTGCGATCTACAACAGGCTATAGACACTTGCGGTAAGAACTACCCGACGCTAAAGAAAATCAAGCTATTAATACAACAGGTTTACAAGTACGCTATTAAAAACGACATATGCGGTAAGAACTACGCGGAGTTTATTAACATTCAACAGTACCACGACAAGAACCCCAACGCTATAGACCGCGAGCCATTCACGCAAGAAGAAATAGCTACGCTATGGAATAACTCCAATAATTACGCCGTAAGAATAGTGCTAATTTACATCTATACAGGCCTAAGAGCCCAGGAGCTAACCAATTTAAAGAAAGAAGACGTTAACCTATTCGACAGGGTTATACATGTTACAGAAAGTAAAACGGCTAGCGGTATAAGAGTAGTACCGATAGCCGACAAGATAGCGCCGTTTATAGCTGATTTTATGCGCATTCCTGGGAAATACTTGATACAGGCTAACGGGCGCCCTATACAGTATTGGAACATGCTTAACACGTATTTCAAGCCATGTATGAACGCCTTAGGAATGCACCACTATATACACGATACGCGCCATACTTGTATAAGTATGTTAACCCTGGCAAACGTTAAACCCGTTACAATTAAAAAAATTGTAGGTCATAAAGGCGCAATGTCATTAACTGAAAGAGTATATACGCACCTGGATTATAAAGAACTATTAACCGCGATCAATAAGATATGAAAAAAGCAAACGCAATAGCTAAACGTTTGCTTTTTTCGTGCCGTCTACCGCACTACTTGCACATACACATATATATAATACTTAAATGGATAGGCTAAAGCAACGTGTAGAACGTCACATTAAATACACTAAGAAAATCAAATTAAATGCCAGAAGACATAACGTGAAATTCCGAAGTATTCAAATTATTTGATGCTGGTATTCAAATTGTTTACA
>NZ_JBQHWJ010000078.1:0-6427 GCF_052064035.1 Bulleidia sp. HCP3S3_C9
TAATAGTACTTTATTCACAATTTCAAAGATCTGTTTGGGAACCTGCTGGATTTGTTAACATTCCCCAATTTCTTTCATTTATTACTTGACTTCCTTATAGTTAAATCCTTTTATTTTTACTTCATCTTTACTCTAAATAAAATAGATAATAATCCAATTAAGCCGAATACAATCACACCAAGTAGATAACCACTATTACTCTTTACAACAGTTGGAACAGTCATATTACGAGTGTTGAAATAATTAACCGTTACATCTGAAGTTAAAGGATTATTTTTATCATGAAAAATCAGCGAAGTAATTACTGATGCTCCATTTTCCCCAACTATGTAATATGAAGAATAGCCATCGTCACTTTCTGATTCTTGTTTAACATATACAATAGTTCCGTATGGAATAAGAAAGGTTTTTGTTTCATCAGACTTCAATTGAAAATTTTCTTCATGACCATTTTCGATATCATCAGGATATTTTAAGACGTATTTAAAATATTTATCTTTACTACCCATATTTCCATATACTTTGTTTGTTACAGTAAGTGAAACTTTTGTAGGATGATAACTATTTGTAAGATCAATAGACATTTTTGATCCACTCAATAATGCTTGTTCTATACCAGTTTTAGGATAATTACCATTTTGTTTCTGTTCTTCGTTCAGTTTAACAGTATAAGTGCTACCCACAGAATCATATGAATCACTTATTTTTGAAAGAACTGTTTCAGTTATGACATAGCTAGTTCCATACTCATTTAATCCAGCATCAAAAGTTCTGTCAAATGTTGTACTAACTTTATATGTTCCATCTGCCAATTTAATTGCATTAGAGAAATCAAGAACTTTTGAAACAATACTTTTATCTCCATTCTTCTTTTTGACATCAATTCGAACTTGATAATTACTAATATCATTTTCCGAAATACCAGAAACAATTTTATTCACTTCAATATATCCAGTATTTTTTTCGGGTTCAGGTAATAATGGTGAAAATGAAACAGCATCAATAAAGTTACCTACTGTGTCTACTCTACTTCCGGTTTCTCCAGCGACGAAAAACATCCTAGTCAAATAGCTTCCTACTGGCACAGTGTAATCACCAGTATAGCTTTGCCAACGTTCTGTATTATCTGTGATAGTTTTTAAATAATATCCTCTATTTTCATAGCCTATAACGTCCTTAAGAATATTTTTCTTTAATTCAATTAATTGATCTTGCGTTGTTATATTTTCAACTTCTTTTTTCGGAGCGACAATTAAATACATTGTATCTTGGCCTTGTCTTGCTCTATGACTTAATTTCCAATGCAGCAAAGTATTTGGGGTACTCATAATATCTTGATATAAAGTACCCGCTGCTTCTGCATTCAATTCTGCACACTGATTTCCGTCAGGTGCCTTTCCATCAGAAATGTTGTAGCCTCCTGAACTTTTTGCATATGGGGCATATACGATTTCAAGCTGTTTGTCTTCTCCTGTTGTATGCCAGTTTAGTTTGGCTGTACCATCCGGTATAAATGCACCTGTTTTTCCTGCATTTAATTTTTGTGTATCAGGATATTCAAAGCTGCCATTCTGTAAACATGCATAATACATATTATGAACTGGCTCTGTTGTCATGAACAATTTATGATTTACATACACTTCAACTTTATACCAATAACGAACTTCTTCATTCTTTTTGTATGCTTCTGTTACACCCATATCCAATGCTGGATATAAGCGTGTTCCAGAATTATCACTTTCAATGGAATAAGATGAACCTGTTACTTTTGTACGAGGCACATACTCATATTTTTCAGTATCTGTTTCAACGTCTGTTGTATTTCGATACCATTTATAAGTGACTAGAGATTCAGCTGAGATATCTGCAGGTTTAGGAAGAAATAAATATCCGTTTTCAGCCACTTTATCTTGTATGATAGAATCTGAAAGATGATCTTTTGTAAATAAGCAATAAATATTAGTATTTGCTTTTAAAATTTCATATTCATCTATTGATCGATTAGGTCTGTCTACAGATTCACTGTAATACCATTTTCCAGTATTTTTTTGATAGTAAATCCAATTAATCCCTAGTCCATTCTCAGAACCCGCATGCGAACTTTGATATGTATATCCTTGTGTATACTTTCCATACGTTGCAACTAATGTTTCCATATGAACCCAGGTATTTTCTTTTGTGTTATATTTTGTAAAATCAGCCTGATCATATGTTTTATTTGAACCAGTAATCGTTAAGTGATCATAGTTTCCTAAAGAATTTGGGATTTCTGAATATCCACCCTCACCATTTTCATAACACAAATATGCATATAAAGGATTATTTGGTTCATTATTATTATTTTTACCATAGCAAATCACAAAATAAGAAAAGCTTTCTGTCGTAAAGCTGGCATTCAGACTTTCACCATCACTTGTAATTCCACCTACATCATTCGTATCAGCTACTGTATTCACTTCATTATTGTCTTTGATGTGTTTAACATTAACTGTAGAAGTATCCATGTTTGAATCAATATCTGAAATCTTTAGATTCATAGATACCTGAACAGGTTGTGTAGGCTCAATTTCTTCATCATTGAATGTGAAATAAACATCATAGATAACAGAGTTTTGAATCGTATCATCCAAGACATCAGATTCACTCAACACATCAACTTCACTGTTATCAATCTTATCGGCATGTAAAATTGCATCTGATGGTAATGCATCCACTGGTGCAGTTACTGTCACAGATACTGAATCATCACTGTATGTGTATTCTTGATTTTGTTGGGCTTCTTGAACTTCATTCTGTGTTTCAGATGTTTCTTGTTGTGTTTCCTGCTGAACTGGTTGTTCAGTTGTAGATGAAGTATCATCTAACGCAAAAACACAAATGAAACTATTCGCTGCAAGAAGCAGAGATATCAGTAT
The DNA here is from genome assembly GCF_052064035.1 of Bulleidia sp. HCP3S3_C9. Taxonomy (NCBI): domain Bacteria; kingdom Bacillati; phylum Bacillota; class Erysipelotrichia; order Erysipelotrichales; family Erysipelotrichaceae; genus Bulleidia; species Bulleidia sp. HCP3S3_C9. The sequence goes on from NZ_JBQHWJ010000078.1 coordinate 2,916, forward strand.
TTTTTCAATTGCTTTTACCTTTCTTTTTAACATACACGCCCTCCAATTAAATTGGTCATTTAGAATGTTCATTAGAATCCTCTTCTTCTAACAAGAAGAATGATTTTTCCTTTAACTTGTTTTGTATCGATTGCATCATATTTTCTTGAATCATTGAATGATTCATTTGTTCCAGTTCGATAGTCATTAAGAATAAACATTGTATCTTCAGGAACTGTATATGGATACGTAATATTAGATGAATCATCTTGCATTGTTGGATAGAATACTTCTTCTGTAATGACGTTCCCATTCACAATTAACTCACCAGAATCACTGAAGGAAACAGTATCTCCACCAAATGCTACAACTCTTCCAATTCTTTTTGTATCATCCTGTTCATACACAACCGTATCATTTGATGATATCAATTCTAATTTTGTCGCAATCACAAGATCTCCATCTTTCATTGCTGGAAACATATAATTTCCTCTAAGATAAAAGATACAGATCAGATAGTTAAAGATAAAATAAAGTATTAATAGAATGACTCCTATTTTAAGTAATAATCTTATGAGTTTTCGCTTTGTTTTCGCTTCCATAAAATCATACCAATCATTACTACAATACTAATTCCCAGCATACTAAGATACATGCCAGCTTCCGCTGTATCACTTGTATCTGTACTAGTTTTTGGCTGCTCTTTCTTTTTGTTTGTGAAAGTTACCTTATCACACTTTTCAGAGCGACCATCTTTCCATACAACAACATGAGGAATCAGTGTATCATCTGTTGCTTCAACAAACACTTCTACATCATAGATTGTTGTATCGTATATCATGTCTGACTTTTCATCAGGAATGATTTGTTTCACTGTGTACTTATAATCTACAGGTTCATTGTAATCAACAGTGATTTCACCAGTTTTATTGATTGTAAACTGAGAAGCTTTGAGTGCCTTATTTGCATCTGTATCTTCACTATTGATTTCTACAATACTACTATCAACTCCTGAAACTTCTACAGGAATGATTGCCTGAGATTGTTCCGCATTTAAAGGAATAGTAAAAAGAATAACTGAACAAAGTATTATTATGTTCTTAAGTATTACTTTCATATTGTTATCTCCTTTATTTAATCCCTATGAATGTAAGAAAACTATCAAGAAATGTCTTGTTAGGTTTCAAAGGCTGAATGTTTTTATATACTTTTGTACCATACTGCAAATCACTTTGAGCTACTTCTGGTTTCTTTGTCTGATCTAATTCAGTATTCTTACCTTCATACACCATTTCCATTTGACAGAACACCATTGTTCTCTCATTTGTATTTGGATATTTACATGTAGACAATGCTAATACATGAGTAGGAATGACAGATGCATCTAGAAGTAAAGAATGACTCAAAATATAGGCAATACTCACATCACCAGAAACATCAACTGGCTGAAACAATTCACTTCTTTCCGCATTTGTATCTGCTACCGCAAATACACGTAAAGAGTAAATATGATTCTTTGTTGTTAAAGTACCTGTTGTATGAGTATAAAAGTAATCTTCTTCAAGCCATTTATCTAAGCCACCAAACATCATATCGTTTTCCATATGATGTCCATATACGAGATTATAAATATCTGTAAATTCTTCGCTATTTCTGTGATCTAGAAATATAGATCCAGATAATGAATACTTACCATATGGATCAGTATTTAGATAATCAGTTTCATTTTCACCCTGCATAATTGGATAGTCTATTGGAGAATCATCTAATATGAGCCAGGCAACATTACCTTCAAGTTCTGCTGTTAACAATTCACGATTGCTTGGTTTAAACTTTAGAAATGATTTATCCTGTGCTTCATTGTAAACACACAAAACATCATACATTCCATAACATCCAACAAGAAATACAAGAATAAATACAATTAATATGATTCTATCAATTGTATTATCAATGAAGCGAATTATTTTTTTTATAATGCTGTTCATATAAGTATGTATGGGCTGAAAGAATAAATCTTTCAGCCCATAATGTCATTTATCCTTCTCTTTTCTTATTCTTTAAAATGAAATATCCAACACCAGCACCACCAATTAACATGATAGAAGTAGCACCTGCGATAGGCATTACAATACCTGTTGGAACTGCACCTGCCTTTTCGTTGGTATAAGCAACTGTTGTATCAGCTGTAACGGCTGCATCAGTTACAGCCTTGCCAGCTACGGCCTTGATATCGTTTTCAGTAGCATTTGTTGCGTCACCAGTTACAGCAACATTTGTCTTGTAGGCATTTTCTGCTTCAGTTACTGTGTAACCTGTCTCTGCAGCAAGACCTTGGATTTTGATGGACTGGTTATGTTGAATCCAGAAATCCTGTGTCAATGTCCCGTCTTCACCAGCTGTCAATAATGCTTGGTTTGTGTGTTTTTCAGTATTTACACCTGTTGTCTTTGTTTCTGCATCAGCATTTGTCAAATCAACCTTGAACTGAGTTCCAGCAACAGCACCCTTGATATTTACTGTAAACTTGAAGTATTCATCCTTTGAGCCTTGGTTTCCTGTAACCTTCTTGGATAGAACTACATCAGATGTTGTCAGTAAGTGTTCAAAGTTTGTGTCCTTGTCATCAAGTCTTACAGCACCATCAGCACCGTCTAATTGCTTTGCAGCTGCATCTTCCTTGTCATGCATTACATAAGCAGATACCTTCAATGCACCGTCAACATCTGTGACGTATACATCCAATGCCTTGATTCTGTCTTCCTGCTTGTGAGCTTTGTCTTCATGCGTAATACCCTGAAGTTCACCTGTTTCTGTTACTACGTAACGGTAAACGCCTGGTTCCTTAAAAGTTACGCCAGAGAAGTCAACAGTGCCTGTTTTCTTGATTGCTGTTCCGTCTGTAGCTGTCTTTGCATCACCTGCAGTGAAAGTAATGTCAGCAATTGTTGGCAAACCAGTAGAAGTAATACCGTCATTACCCTTATGTACTGCCAGATTTTTACCTGCAGTATCAGCATTTTGTGCTGTTCCTTGAGTTACGCCATATTTGAATGTAACATTTGGAACACTTGCTGCATCTTTCATGTAGATTGTTGTGTCAAAAGTTGTTTTTGTGCCACTTACTGGTGTGTAAACTTTACCTTCGGCACAGATTGGTGTAGTTGCCATTCCAGCAACCAATAATGCTGTTAATACAGCTGTTGTTTTAGGATTTCTAATCATTGTTTTTTTCATTTTCTTTTCTTCTTCCTTAGATTTTTTCTATGTAAATAGAGACTTACGATTTACATATAAGTAACATTTTAATTCTTATTTCGATACATGTTAAGTAAAAAATATGCAAAAAAAGATCCGAAATATCACCTATTAATAACTATTGTGTAACCTGTCATTTTAATTTTATAACATAATTAACCATAAGATTCACTATTGAGCAAAAATAGGAAAAGCAGCATTCAAAGCATTCGTAATCTGTCTGCGGGTCATTGGATGAGATTTAAAAATATATTTGGCTACTTTATCCATCATCT
>NZ_JBQHWJ010000079.1:0-6270 GCF_052064035.1 Bulleidia sp. HCP3S3_C9
TCATAATGTCATCTCCTTGAATGTGCTGACATTATAATGCTGCTTAATTGTTGTTACTGTCCATATATTCGTACAATATTAAAATATGTTCACCATTTTGCTAATATAGCCTTCTTAAAATTGTATTTTCTAGCTTTCTGACTAAATATATCTTATGATTATAACCATGGCTAAAAAAATACTTAGATTATTATTATGCATTGGATTTGTGTGCTTTTCTTTTATTCCTTGCACAAAAATATACGCTTTTGAAAATACTGTTCTAGATAACATAAGTGCAACATTCGCAATTGTAATTGATCGCGATACAAACCAGATACTTGCTGAAAAAGATGCTGATACGAAAATGTATCCAGCATCCATGACAAAAATGATGACAGCAATTATCGCAATCGAAAATCTTACTGATTTAAATCAACAGATTACAATCACACAAGATATGATTGCAGGTCTTATAGAACAAAATGCTTCTTTAGCTGGTTTTAAAGTTGGAGATACCCCAACTGTACAAGATATCCTGTATGGCATTGCTTTACCGTCTGGAGCAGACGCAACAAATGCAGCTGCATTTACAATCAGCGGAAGTATTGAAGCATATGTTGATCTGATGAACGAAAAGGCACAAGCCATTGGTATGACAAATACACATTTTGTGAATACAACAGGTTTACACGATGAAAATCATTACTCCACTGCTAGAGATATGGCAAAGCTATTACAATATTGTCTAAACAACGATACATTCAATACAATCTTCTCAACACATACATACACCACTTCTCCATTAGTTTCATCCCCACTTGGCATTGAGCTGAATAGTACGATTTTTACAGCTGCTCAAAAAAATGGCTATGCGCTTCCTGGATTGATTGGCGGTAAAACTGGATTCACATACCCGGCAGGTCATTGCCTGGCTGCCTGGGAAGATATCAATGATATGCATTTAATCACAGTGGTCGCAAATGCAGATGCATATGCGCCTGCTTCTCCCCATATCAAAGATACAGATTCTATTTTAAATCAATTACAGTCATGGAATCGCATTGCAGCACTATCAACACAAAGTGTTGTATCCACAGTCAAAGTTAAACATATATTTGCTGAAGATGATACTATTGAAGTCAAATCACCAATTGACTTCAACTATGACCTTCCACAAGACATTCAGCCAGAAGTAACATGCACACTTCCACAGACAATTTCCAGCGCGAATACTTCACAGAATCTCGAAGGAGATCTCACAATCAGCTACAATGGTGAAATCTTCTACACCACAAAGCTCATGGTAAAGATTCCAGAAGAATCTCATCTTCTAGATCGTATTGCACTTTGGTTTCAGAAAGTATTTTAAAAGAGGTTTTCATTCAACCTCTTTTCTTTTTGATATTTTTCCATTTTGTTTTTTTTATGAAATAGATACGAATACTTTCAGGCAAGAATCTAACAATTCGATTCATTACACCTGGAATGATAAAACATTTCTTTTTCATATGTTTGATTGTATACACAACAACCTTATCACTCTTCATCGCATGCATTGGTGCTTTCACACCACTTTTGCGATAGAAATCCGTTGCCACAGGACCAGGAAGCAGGCAATAAATACGAACGCCATATTCTTTTGCTTCTTCATAGACTGCACGTGTATATGAAGCTACAAATGTTTTGGATGCATAGTAACCCGCAATGTATGGTCCTGGTTGAAAAGCACCTGTAGAAGATACATTTAAAATAACACCATCATGTCGTTTCTTCATATCTAGAAAGAAAAGTTTTGTTAATGACATTAGTGTCATGTCATTCAACATGACCATCTTTTCTTCTTTCTCAATATCAATCTTCCAGAATCTTTCTGTATATCCACACCCTGCATTATTAATCAGAATATCTATATTTTCATCCTTGACTTGTTCATAAAGAGTACTTGCTGAATTCTGTAGCGAAAGATCCATACATATCATATGAACAATATTATGATATGTATTTTCTAAAGTATTCTTGATGTCAATCAGTTTCATACGGTTTCTAGCTACTAGAAACACTTCACTTCCAATTGAAGAATAATATTCAGCAAATGCATATCCAATACCTTCACTGCCACCAGTAATCAATACTTTCTGCATATCACTTCATTTTTTCATCAATGTCATCTGCAATCCATTTTCCAGAAACAAATGCCCATGTATTCGAAATGCCTTCTTGTGTATTCAAGTAATCTGCAGCACTGCCAATCACATATACAGAATCTAATGATGTATCAGAAGAAGTTTTCACTGGATGTAAAGATGTATCCACACAAATTCCTCCTGTCACATCTACAATGCCACAACAAAGCTTCACACAATAAACATCCCCATCAAATGACTGCTCTTCACGCATCACCATATTGTGTTGTGCAATGGAGTCTACAACTCCCTCATAAGATATTCCATTCATATTACACAATGTTTGTAAATCTTCTGCAGAAGAAAAACATTCATTTTCATCTTCTTCTAATTGCTTTATATGTTCTGAATCAAAAGTACCACTTTCTAGAATTGCCGCTTTCCACTTTTTATATACTGAAGCATTCATCATCAAATAAGAATCACCTTTTAATGCACTAGAAAGATCTTCACGAGATTGTGCTAAATCAATCCATTTTCCATCTTGATCAACAAGAAGAATTTCTTTTTCCTTCATTTTTTGATCAGCATAATATGTATCTATATACTGATCAGATAATGATACACAAAGATTAGAAACCATCGGTTCAATTCGACTCACTTGATATCCATCGTTTTTGAAAATTGTATACAGATCCCCTTCATTGTACGGATTCACAGCTTCAGAAGAATCTTCAATTGCACTTCCACTCGCAATCACTACATATTTAGACTGAATATGATAAATCTTTCCATCAGAATCTATTGCAGAAACACCATTAACGTTTTCACCATCTTTTTTTAAACCCGTTACACATGTATTCAACAATACCTCTGCACCACTCACTTCTGTTTCTTTTTCCAGAAGTTCACCAATATTAGAATTTTCTGGTGCATATTCTTTCAATACATCTGTATCATATTGACTGCTGGAAAGATATTCATCTGAAAATTGAACACCAAGATCTTTTTTCTGCCATGTAACTGTATCTAACAAATGGTCTTGAATAAGATCATTCGTATTTGTAAATGTTGCATCTTCATCCACGTACAATTGAGAATAATTCCCACCGTATTTCATGATTCCACCTAAACGATCACTTTTCTCTACCAGAACACATTGATAACCAAGCTGCTGAAGACGCAATGTTGTAACCATGCCAGATAATCCACCGCCTGCGACAACAACATCACAATTTTTTTCAACTTCTTTTTGCTTATGTTCCACTTTTTCATTTGCTTTCCATTCACCGACATCACCATGTGCATCTTTAATTGTTTTTTCAACAGCACTGATAATTGCGTTTGAAGTAACCGTTGCGCCAGTAATCGTATCAACATTCAATGACTGTTCATCATGAATATATTTAGGAATGTAATGTAAAGCACTATCTGCCCAAGTCTTTGTTTCATTAGAGTCAACAACTTCAACACTTGTAATAGAACCATTTGAAAAAGTTACTTTCACAGTCAATGAAGACTGATACCCTTCCACTTCAGCTGTATATGTACCATCTTTAATATTTTTCTCACTCTTATTTTGACATGCACCTAATGTTGTGCACATAGAAAATACTAAGACTGATTTCCATAATTTTGTTATTTTCATACTCAAAAAGTATAGCATTATTTACAAAAGAAAAAAAAAGATACTTTACGCTTTTTTGAATTGCGCAAAATATCTTTCTAAATACATCTTATTTGCCACTGCAATCGTAATGTTATTCAATGCGGTTTCTTCATTTGCTGAAAAATCACAAGACGCAGAAGAAGCCTCTTTATAGCCATGCACTGTATCATGCATTTTCTTCACAAATGCTGAATATGCTTCTTCAATGGTTGAAAGCGTAGTTCTTTCCTGCAGACAAATACGAATATATTCCATCGATAATACATTCTTCGCAATCGCAATAAAGAATAACACCGCAATCTGATCCCTGCTGTACATTTTTTTATGTGGATTCGAAACAAGCTTACTCTTCACATAATTACTTACCATTGAATTCGTAATTTTCATTTCTTCAAAATCGCAAAAGAAACTATTAATATATTTCACAACTTGTTCAAGATATAATCCAACATCTGGAATTTCTGTATAGGCAGGTAAATGAAAACCCTGCATTGCCTGAATATTCTTTTCTTTTCTCATAGTATTAGTATAAATAGATTTTATAAACTGTGCAATAGAACTACAGTTATCTCTTGACAAGTTTTTAAAAAACTTCTAGTATACTTATAGAGGTTATTGAAAAACCGATGAAAAGTTAATGGAAAGGAGAAATTATGACAGTTTTACAAAACAACACATCCTTTATGGATGAAAAATTATTTACCGTCAAAGAACCAATGAGTGCCTTAACACATCTAATTGGTGCTGTCTGCAGCATCTTTGCAATGCCAGTTCTTTTGATCCATGCCAGTCTTTATCACGCATCAAAACTTGATCTTATTGCGTATATGATTTTCATGATTAGTATGATTCTTTTATACAGTGCAAGTACGGTATACCATTCATTCAGTATTTCTCCTAAAGTAAATAAAGCATTAAAGAAAATTGACCACATGATGATCTTCATTATGATTGCTGGGTCATATACACCGGTTGCTTTAATTGCAATTGGAGGATTCAAAGGAATGTTACTATTCATCACAATCTGGTCATTAGCAATCCTGGGAATGATATTCAAATTCTGTTTTGTTACATGTCCAAAATGGGTATCTTCTGTTATCTATACATGTATGGGCTGGACATGTATCTTCTTTATGAAAGATATTATCAATTGCATTCCACTTTCTGGCTTTTTATGGCTGCTGGCAGGAGGTATCCTATATTCCATTGGTGCAATTGTTTATGCCATGAAACTATCAATTTTTGAAAAACCAATCCATGGATTTGGAAATCACGAAATATTCCACTGCTTTATATTAGCAGGCAGTTTATGCCATTTTATATTCATGTATCACTATCTCGTATTATTAATGTAACTGAAACAAGTATCTAGCTATCTAGATACTTGTTTCAGTTTGGTAGTGTTTCTTTATATTCTGTATATTTTTCATTCACTTTTTGTTCATATGCAGTGTAGGCTTCTTCTAATGTTTCGTATTTTGTTCCAGTCAAATATTTTTTAAATCCATCGTCATTCCAGATATGATCAACAATCGCAACATATTCCTCACCTTTTTTTGTAATTCTTTGTGCTGTAACTGTTTCTGATACAAAGAATCCACCCGAAGCACGACTGATAATCACAGAAATCTTAACACCTGCTGCATTTGTATCTACAGACGTCCAGAATAAATACCTGCCAGATTCATTAGTAGGACTTCCAAGGTATGCCCACGTTCCATGGTTCATTAAACTAGTATCTCCGATTTGTTTTTCTACTGCATTTACCATCGTAGAATTTGGACATTTCGAATCTATTTCAAATCTTGCTACACCCTGTGTAGTTAAATTTGCTAATACATTTGTATTATCTAAATTACTATGAAGATTTTCTTTCATATCAACTTTAGTGTTCGATGTACTTCCATCACTTTTCTTCCAATGCAGAATCACACCAACATCTGGATCATAAGATACTTCACACATGCCTCCAGCAACTGGATTTCCTTTCCAGTTCGCTAGATCACCATCATTTTTAGAATGCATAATACCGCCAATCGTAATTGTATCTGCAGATTGCCTTCCATCTTTCTTCTGTTTTAAAGAAACGACTTTTACAAATTTTTCATCATTTTCATGCATTGCTTTTTCACTCACTTCGGCATACGCTGCACGCACATTAGAAATATCTGTTGCTTCTCTGCTTTTTTCCAATTGATTCTGAAAAACAGGAATCATTATCGCTACAAGTACAGAAATAATTGCGACAACTACTAAAAGTTCCGCAAGAGTAAATCCGCTTCTTGTACTTTTCCTTTTATTTACATGATTTTCACAAGCATTCATACTATTGATTATAAAGAAATTCATGCAATTAAGTACTTACCGGTTTCATTATATTTATTTTTCGGCTAATCTACAATCGTGTGGTTGACAAATGGCTTATTTACGCTTAAATCTAACCCTTTCAAGAACTAAATGGCGCAGAATTCTATTAGATTTCGGCCATTTTTCATT
>NZ_JBQHWJ010000080.1:0-6237 GCF_052064035.1 Bulleidia sp. HCP3S3_C9
TACGCATTCACAATCTCAATTCTACTCGGTTTCCGGGCCGATACTAAGCCGGAAGAGAAAGGAGATGTATATAGATTTGACTCAGCTGGATGAGCTAATTTATATATACCAGATAAAATGAATTTAGATAGATTAAAAACGTTATGCAGCTGTTGTGGTGTAAGTTCTAATGAACAGGATATTGCTGAAATCATGAAGCCAGCATTTGAAGAAAATGCTGATCAAATTGTTAGAGATAATTTAGGCAGTATTTTTGCTTACAAAAAGAGCAAGCGTGAAAATGCAAAAACATTTATGATTGCCTGTCCAATGGATGAATGTGGAATGATGGTATCTAAAGTCAATGATAATGGTACACTCACGTTTATTACATTGGAAGATATTGCGGTATCTTCTTTACTACACCAGAGAGTAACAATTTTATGCCGCGATCATTCTATGATCACAGGTGTGATTACCAACCGAAAAAATGTTCTAGAAGGTGGAAGTGAAGCGAAGAGTATTCATGATCTTGTGATTGACTGTGGATATACAGATAAGGCTGATCTTAAGGTATTACCTGGTGATTTAGTAAGCTATGCTTCTAATTTCTTTGTTGAGAATAATATAGTGTATGCAAAGGCTTTGAATCCTAGAGTACTAAATGAAGTATGTATGGAAGTTGTTGAAAACTTAAAAGAACATGAATTAGATTTCAATTTAGCAATTGGTGCAATGAGTCAATCAACAATTGGTTTCCGTGGAACAAAGACAGCAACATATACAATTCAGCCAGATGCAGCATTGGCATTGTGCGTGTTTGATAATGGAAAGCCAAATGCAAAATTGAATGGTGGCGTTGTTGTTGGAATGTATGATAAAGGTATGATTCCTAGCCAAAGATTAATCAATGATTTCAAGGAATTCACAAGTGCGAATGGATACTTTGGAATGATTGGAAATGATAGTTCCTTTATCCATAAAACAGTGAAAGGCTGCCCAACAGTAGCTGTAGGCATTGCATGTGGAAATACTGGCAGTGCAAATGAAATGGTTGCAATCAATGATATTGATGCACTTGTACATACATTAACAGACTATATTCTTCATTTAAATAATGAAATGATTACTGACTTTGGATTTGGAGAACATCATGTCTAATCTAGAATTATTAGATAAAATCAGCAGTGTGGCTGGTATCAGTGGATATGAAGATGAAGTCAGTAACATTGTGAAATCTGAGTATCAGAAATTAAATCTTAAATATTATCAAGATGGAATTGGCAGTGTTGTTGGTGAAAAGTGTGCAGATGAAAATGGTCCTAAAGTGATGATTGCGGCACATATGGATGAAGTTGGATTTATGATCAAATCCATTGATGATCAAGGATTTATCAGACTTCAGCCAATTGGATCATGGTGGAGCCATATGCTTCCTGGACAATGGTTTAAAGTTGTTAATCGCAATGGAGAACAGTTCTATGGATTGATGGGCAGTAGAGCTACACATGGCTTACCACAAGATCTTAGAAGCAAGACAATGGATATTTCTGAGTTGTATCTAGATATGGGCGTAGAAAATAAACAGCAGCTTGTTGATTTAGGGATTGAAGAAGGAAATATGGTTGTTCCAATGCCTCACTTCCAGATCATGAATCATACAGATCGTGTCGTCAATAAAGCATTTGATGATAGAGTTGGTACATATATCATGATTGAAGTTGCAAAGGCATTAGAAAATAAAAAACATACACCTTTGTATCTTGCCAATACAGTACAGGAAGAACCAGGATTGAGGGGTGCACGTACAGCAACGGATTGTGTTAGACCAGATATCTGTTTTGCGATTGATACAACATTAGCTGGAGATACACCACTGGATTCAAATATCTGTCGTTTAGGGGATGGAGTGGTATTGAGTATGATTGATTCTAACTCGATTGCACCTAGAAAACTTGTTGCATATGTAGAAGATATCTGTAAGAAATATGACATTCAGCATCAGTACGCTGTATTTAATAAGGGTGGTACAGATTCGGGAAATATTCATAAAACAAATGCAGGTGTTATTAACATGACATTATCGATTCCGATTCGTTATATGCATACAAATTCAAGCATGATCAGTATGAAAGATGTTGAGAATTGTATTATATTATTAACGAAGCTGGTTGAAGAAATCAACAGTGAAATATTCGATCAAGTATCGATGAAATAAGGAGATATAAATTATGCATGGAATTATTGCGACTTGGCGTATGGCTAAGGAAGGTATTGAACAAGGATTTGAACAGTTAAATCAGAATGGAAAAGCATCTGATGCAATCGAAACAGCAATTAAAGCTGTTGAAGATTTCCCATACTATAAATCTGTAGGATATGGTGGTCTTCCAAATGAAGATCAGGTTGTTGAATTGGATGCTGGATATATGGATGGTGATACATTTGATGTAGGTGCTATCTGTGCAATCAAAGATTTTGCAAATCCAATCAGTATCGCTAAAAAATTAAGTGAAGAAAAAGTAAATAATATTCTTGTCAGCTATGGTGCTGAGAAGTATGCACGTGAACATCACTTTGAAGAAAAAGAAATGTTAACAGATCGTGCCAAAGCTTTCTATCGTAAAAAGAAGAAGGAATTGGAACAGCAGGCACAGGAATTAAAGCCATATGATGGGCATGATACTGTAGGTATGGTTTGTCTTGATGAGAATGGTACAGTTGTTGCGGGTACTTCTACAAGTGGCTTGTTTATGAAGAAGCCAGGTCGTATTGGTGACTCTCCATTTGTTGGTTCTGGTTTCTATGCAGATAGTGAAGTTGGTGGTGCAACTGCTACTGGTTTAGGTGAAGACTTGATGAAGGGATGCATTTCTTATGAAATCGTTCGTTTAATGAAGGAAGGTTTAACTCCACAAGAAGCCTGTGAAAAGGCAGTGAATGACTTAGATGCAAGTCTGAAGAAGAGAAGAACAGTTGCAGGTGATTTATCTGTTGTTGCGATGAACAACAAGGGTGAATTTGGATGTGCTACAAATATTGATGGATTCTCTTTCTCCGTTGCGACAAGTGATGTAGAACCTACAGTTTATCTTGTTACACGTCAAGAAGATGGACATTGCACATTTGAAGTAGCAAGCAAAGAATGGCTTGATGAATATATGCGTGTAAGAATGGCACCGGTTGAAGAATAATGAAAGATAAGATTATTGCACAGGTTGCGCAGAATCTTCCATCATTGATTACGGATATTAAAACAATCTGTAATTATGATTCTAGAAGAGACACCGCAACAGAAGACTGTCCATTTGGTACAAGAGTTGTTGATTGTTTGAATAAAGCTTTAGAACTTGCTTCTGCTCTTGGATTTGAAGTTGAAAATGTTGGAAATCAGGTTGGTATTGTTTCTTATGGACCAGATACAGAAGACTATATTGCATGCGTGGGGCATTTAGATGTTGTTGATATTAATGGAACATGGAAAACAGATCCATTTCATACAACAGAAATTGATGGGTATTTATATGCAAGGGGTGTTCTTGATAATAAAGGCCCAATCTTCAGCTGCCTGTATGCTTTGAAGACTTTAAAAGATCTAAATTATGAATTCCCAATCAAAGTAAAGATTATCTTTGGTACAAATGAAGAAACTGGTATGGAAGATATGAAATGGTACTTCAAGGATCATAAATATCCTTTGATGGGATGGACACCAGACTGTAAGTATCCTGTTGTGTATGCAGAACGTGGTAGAGCTGAATTTGCTTATACAACAGAAAAAGAACATATTGATGAATTATTTACATTCATGAATCAGTTTATTTTAAATCAGAGAGATTTATCAATCAGTCTTGGTGTTGATTACAGCAATGAAGAATTTGGCAAGAATCAGGTTCGTAAAGTGGAATTGATGCATGATGAGGATCAAGTTGGTGTAAGCATCGTTTCTAGTTATCCTGCTGGATATAGCTTAGAAGAAATGGAAACTGCTTTGAAAAAATTAGAGAGTGAACACTTAAAAGTTAAGCTTCTCAGCAATATTGATCCAGTATATTTCCCTAAAGATACATATTTAGTGAAATCATTAGAAAAAGCATATGAAACGATTATGGATGAAGATGGAAGTGCTGTAACGACAACAGGTGGTACATATGCCAAGGTTGTAAAGAATATCGTCCCATTTGGTCCTAGCTTTAAGGGACAGAAGGGCATTGGACATCTTCCAAATGAATGGATGCGTATCTGTGATATTGAAAAGAATACACAGATTTATGCGTATGCATTATATGAATTGATGCAGGGATTATAATCCCCTGCATGGAATGAAGTTTTGATAAAAGAGGTAGTATGGAAAGAATGATTGAAGTTTGTTGCGGTTCTTATGATGACGCTTTGGCAAGTGAAAGAGGCGGTGCATCTAGAATCGAATTAAACAGTGCTTTATATCTGGGTGGTTTAACACCATCTCTTGCTTCTTTGATTTTGACAAAGAAGAATACAAATTTAAAAGTCATTACAATGGTTCGACCACGTGGTGCTGGCTTCTGCTATACAGATGAAGAGTTTGAAACAATGTTATGTGATACTCGTTTGATGATGGAAAATGGCGCAGATGGTATTGCTTTTGGATGTTTAACAAAAGATGGTGAAATTGATGTCGAACAGACAAAGCAGATTATTGATATTATTCAAGAATACAATGGTGAAGTTGTATTCCACCGTGCATTTGACTGTGTAAAGAATGCAGATGAAGCGATGGAAACATTGATTTCCTTACATGTGGATCGTGTATTGACAAGTGGTTTAAAAGCAAAAGCAATGGATGGTATTGACATGATTGCACATTTGCAAGAAAAGTATGGTGACAAAATCCAGATTCTTGCGGGTAGTGGCATGAATGCTTCCAATGCACTTGAAATGATGGAAAAAACAGGCATTTCTCAAGTACATAGTTCATGCAAGAGCTGGAGAAATGATCCAACAACGAGTGGTGAGGATGTGAATTATTGTTATGCTGCTGCACCACATGAAAATGACTATGATGTTGTTAGTGAAGAACTTGTTAGAAAGATTGTGAATAGCGTATGTTAAAAGAACTGAATCAGTATAAGGAATTTAGAAATCTGGTGACGTTATTTGCGGTGATATTGGCAGGATTTATGCAGGCTGCAATCATTCAGATTTTCATGAGACCTTTAAATCTACTGAGTTCAGGTTTTACTGGTGTAGCAATCTTGATTGAGAAAATTACTAGTACTTTCTTTGGATTTACATTTTCAACATCATTAGGTATGTTGGCTTTGAATATTCCAGTTGCTTTATTCTGCAGTAAAAGCATTAGTAAAAGATTTACTTTTTTCTCATTGCTACAAGTTGCTTTAGCATCATTTTTCTTGAAAGTATTACACTTTGAAGCAGTATTTGATGATCGATTATTAAATATTATTTTTGGTGGACTTTTATATGGATTGATGACAGTCATTGCATTAAAGGCAAATGCATCAACAGGTGGAACTGACTTTGTTGCATTGTACATCAGTAATAAAAAAAATAAATCAATCTTCAGCTATGTATTTATATTCAATGCAATATTATTGATGATATTTGGAATGATGTTTGGCTGGGAAGATGCTGGATATTCTATTCTCTTCCAGTTCATCTCAACAAAAACAATTGATACTTTCTATAATCGCTATGCGCGTGTTACGCTGCAGATTACTACTGCAAAACCAGATGAAGTTATTAGTGCTCTTGTGAAAAACTATCGTCATGGGTTGAGCCGTGTAGATGGTATTGGTGGTTATTCTAGTAAGAAGATTTCTTTGCTTCATACAGTTGTCAGCAGCTATGAAGTGAGTGATATTGTTGCTTTGATGCGTAGTGTTGATCCACATGTAATTGTGAATGTTATGAAAACTGAGAACTTCTATGGTGGATTCTATTTAAAACCAATTGAATAATTATAGTAGAAATAAATTTAACTTTCCCAATCCCTGTTGCAAATTCAGATCCCCTTTCTTTCGTAAAACTGTTGTATAGGGATATAGTGAACTGGCTGAATGTATTGATGCAAGCAATACAGGAAGTACAGTTATATAAAAGAGAAGAACTGTCTGCAAGCGTTCTTCTCTTTTTTGAGCAAACATAAAAATACATAACTGACCACCTGATTCAAAAAAGTTCAGAAATCTCTTTAGTGTCCGCTTTTTAGTACAATAAAATCATATTGCTGGATATACACTTTAACTGCGAGGTAAA
>NZ_JBQHWJ010000081.1:0-6110 GCF_052064035.1 Bulleidia sp. HCP3S3_C9
GTAAACAATTTGAATACCAGCATCAAATAATTTGAATACTTCGGAATTTCACGTTATGTCTTCTGGCATTTAATTTGATTTTCTTAGTGTATTTAATGTGACGTTCTACAAGAGACACGTTCAGAAATAGGACTGTTTTCTTTTTCGACGCTGTTGCTCTTCGGCTTTTCTGTCCTGGATGTTTTTGAAGATTGCTCGAACGGAGTGCCGCTGTTCGTTCGAGCTTTTGAGGGGTTTGCTTCATTCATCATCTTCTGGATCAGATCATCATGTTCCTGATCGGATAGTGGTTTGACATCCGGCAACTGTTTCTTCTGTGCCATGACAGATTCTCGGATTGCTTTTGTATCAATCGTTGCCAGATCAAACTTATCCACAATTCTGGAGATCTTGGATGCATCTTCTGATCGAACCATGATATCCACAATTCCATCCGTGTTGTTTTTCTCTTTGAGTACAGAGTAGAGAACACCGTAGTGTTTTGCCTCCTGGCAGAATTTCTTCAGATCGGAATGACGAATGGCAAATACCTTCAGTTCCTTTCCGGATTTCAGCATGCTGTCAAGACGGGTTCTGCCTTTGATCTTCTTGCGGTCCGTCAGGATTGCATACAGTGTTGCTGCAAGTGATCTTGCAGTTGCACCACCTGCTTTCATTGCAATTTCTGCAGCTACCTGAATGCCTTCCAGAGTCATCTTCATCATCTGATCGGCTGTATCTGCGCTGTTCATAGATTCAGGCTCCTTTCATATTCCTGCTGTTTTTCGTTTTTCTGCTGTTCAAGTTCATTGATCTGTTTCAGCTTATCTTCAATGTCCGGTACTCTGTTTTCTATATCATGACAGAGTTTCAGCTCCTTTTTCAAATGTGCAATTTGAGAGGTGAGATCATCACGATCTGCCTCATACTGCAGCTTCAGCGTTTCATCCTTGACGCGCTTCAGCTTGCCGTAGATCTTCTTTCTTTCGTTGATCAGTTCGTGAATCTCATCGTTGACTCTGTCCTTGAAGGAAACAATATCTTCAACGGTTTCCAGATTGTTTTTACCAAGGAATGTATTCTCTTCGGTTATCCTGTCCATATAAATCAGATCCCTCCTTAACTGGGCACTTGGATATCTTTTCGGTGCGTCCTTTGCATGAATGATTCCAAGCAGATACATGTATCTGAAATACAGTGCTTTGAATCCTTTCAGCTTTTTTGATTCTCCATTGTAATAATGACAGGGGACAGCATCCTGCACTTTGACCATCGGCATCAGCAGATTGTTGTAGAGCTTTTCTTCAATGTGCTCCTCATCATATGCACCATCTCGAAGCAGACTCTTCAGTCTTCTCATTCTCTGTCCCTGTGGATGTTTTACAGCAATGTACCTGCCTCGGGTGGATACTTCATAGCCCATCTCCTGCAACCCTTCTACAAACTGATCCATGTTACGGGCATAGGACAGGACTGTATCAACGTCATGCCTGATCAGCTGTCTGAAGTATGGCTTTCCTTCCGCAATGGCGTTCCATTCACTGTACTGCATGCCTTTCCCATTGGAATGAATGACAGACAGGTTATGGCTGTTGCATAACTCATCTGAGATATTTCGAAACTGCATATAGTCCTTTCTGTTGTTATCAAACTTCTTTCCGTCCATGAAGGAAACGGAGTTGATCACAAAATGATTGTGGAGATGATGTCTGTCCACATGTGTGGAAATAACAACTTCAAAACGATCACCCCACATCTGATCAGCAAGACTGACACCGATCTCATGACACTCATCCGGTGTAATCTCATCCGGCTTGAATGACTGAACAGCATGAAAGGCAAGGACGCCATCATCCTTGCACCATTTCTGTTTTGTGGCAATCATCTGTCTGACGGAAGTGTCAGGATTACAGTTGATGCCGGTAATATATTCTTTCTCATTTGTTTTATAACCCTGAGTTGCATAGGTTATGACTTCTTTGAGTCCATCGGATATCTGACCAGTGGTTTTGGTTTGGTTTGAGATGTATCTGACAACACGATTCAGATTATCTTTCACTGGCCATATTTTGGTAACTGCCATAGTTCCTCCATCTTTACCGGTGCCTGCATCATCAACATGATCTGATCAATTGTATCGAGCAGATCAGCATAGTTGGACTGATATGTTTCCGTATCCACTGATCCATTGCGGTTGGCAATACGTGCAACCTGATTGATGTTGTTGGCAATGTTACGAAGCAGTTTTGTTGTTTCCAGCAGTTCCTTACTGGGAGCTGCCCGTGGAATAACACCGCTCACCAGCATCCGGATGTAGGACTCCCTGGACAGCCTGGATTCTTTCACAAGTCTGTTGAGATGATCCAGTTCTGATTTTGTCAGACGGACTTTAATGGTGAATTGTCTTTTCTGCATGTTCTCCTTTAAAAAGGGCAGCTGTTGTCAACTGCCTGTCAGGGTCTTAGGGAATATCCCTAAATATTCGGTATTTTGGGCCCAAAATACGTTGCTTGCTACATCTGTAGACATGGATAGTCTACAGACTAATGACACTGGAACCTGTTCTTGTTAACCATTTTCTGATAATCATCATATCTTTCAAAAAGGCGGGTATCCTTGTCATAGTGGTATACCGTATCCGAAAGGAACTTGTCTTTACTGAGTGCATCGCTTCTATTGACGATATAAAGCATCTCCTTGAGATCCTTTGGCTTGACATTCTTGTTTTCCGCAATGACAATGCATTCATCAACTGAAGAAGGGATGACATAAAGGCTGCTGTCTAGCTTTGCAGACAGTGAATTTAGAAGTTCTGGATAAAAGATGGATGCAGCTCCATCACTGTTGTGTTCATTTGTGACGATATACATTTTGACATTGCTGTTACTTTCAACAACTTCATCTGGTATTCCAAGTATCATGGATTCCAGGGTCTGCACATGCGGTGGAATCATTTTTGGCGATGAAATCCTGGCATCCTCGTGAAGCTGATCAAGTGTTATGCCATAGGCATTAAGCAGGTTGTTTGTGATCTTTGCTGAACAGATCTGCGTATCGGATGATTTGATAATAATGTGATAGGTTATCGCAAGATCGCCAATTGCGGTATGTGGCATATCTTTGAGTTCATTTTGTTCAAGATTGCATACGCGTATGAACAGATAGTCCTTTATCAGATCGTAATCGGTGATATTGGAAATATTGGAAATGAGATTCTTATTGATGATCATTCTTGGAATCCTCATTTTCTAATTGCTCCAAATAAAAATCCAGCCTGTCATGACTGGAAGAAGTGTTGATATCGCTGATGGTAATTTCAATTTTCATTTTCTTTTGTCTCCTTGTTATTTTTTTGTGAAGAAAGGATATCGGAAAGGTCTGATTCCATTTTCTCCATCATTTCTTTCTTCTGATTGAGAAGCTTAAGCTTGTTGGCAATCAGAATGTTTTCTTCAGAATACTTTTTGATCCTTTCCTCGTTTTTGATTTTCTGGTTTTCCAGCAAATGTATTTTGCGGATAATGTCTTCATAGCGGATCATGTTGGCACCTACTCATCATTACGATGACCTTCCATACCGAAAAGAAAATCGGTTGTATCGATTTCATCCACATCATGGTCATAGCTGTCGATGGTCATAACGATGAATTCAATGATTTCGTGCATCAGCTGTTCTTCGACTTCAGCCACAACTTCCAGTGCAATTTCATCACACATCTTTTCCATGATTGATGAATCTTCAGTTGGCCTATAGTCGATTTCCATATTCTCAACTGCATCGATTGCCCAGTTCATAACATCAACCGTCATCTGATCATCACGATGAAGGTTGGAATAGTTGTAGATTTTTGGATTGTAATAGCTCATTGTGTTTTCCTCCTATCTTTCAAAGCCATTCTTCTTTTTGATTCTGATCTTGTCGTCTTCAGTAATTTCAAACTTGTAGACATTATCGGCTGGTTCCTGACCAAACAGGGAAGCCATAAGTTCGGAATCATTTTTCGTATCCTCATACTTATTAAGATGCTCAGAATCAACTAGATGGAATTTCTTCTTCAGGGTTTTCTCATCTTCGACAAGTTCCTGGGCTGTTATCTTGATGGCGGCTTCTTCGTTGAGCTCCAGTGAATCCGGTGTCTTGTTCATGTCCATCAGCAATAATGTTTCATAGAACAGTACCGGTTCCTCTTCCTTTAATGATTTCATCTGCTTGAACATGATGTTCAGAAACTGCCGTTTTACCTGATCATTTACCATGACTTCCACAGGCTGATCCAGTATATCCTTATAGTGCTTGGCTGGAACTACTGTTGGCTGCTTGGTATCCGGATTGATATAGGCATAGGTCATTCGCGAAATGTTTTCGCTCAGTTCCTTGATCTTCATTTTCACAAATAGATCAAACTGTTTGTTCATATGTCATCTCTCCATTTCCTTTTTCTTAACTTTAGTGAATTGATCTTCATCAGGTACTAGACCAAGGGAAGAACCATTATTCCAACCCACATGGATCGTACCAGCATCATCAACAAACTGGACAGTGCCCAGTGTTCCATCAGGTACTGGATGGCAGTCATCATTCATGTGGATGCATTTGATTCTGGTGCCTGGAGGGTATTGTCTTCGCAGTCTTTCGACTTCATCCTGTTTCATAAATTCCATTTAGCATTTCTCCTTTCGCTGCTGGTCCATTTTTGCAAAGACCAACTTTTCATTTATGTCCTTGAAGTAGGTTGGATGTTCATCAACGCATTTGTAGGTTTCATCAAGAATTGAAATGATACTTTGGGTTGCACGTTTACCAGTATCATCATTATCCAGATGCAGGATGATCTTCTTGATACGATCATTTCGTTTCAGATAACTCCATAAGGCAATTGGAACATCCGCTTCCTCTTTTGCAGCAATGCCGGCTGTGGCTCCTGATAGTGACAGGCAGTTATGGGAATAGAAGGGAATGTTATCCATCTTTAACAGCGTCATATAGGAAAGCATATCAATGGCTCCTTCAAAGATGTGAAGCTCATCTGATTGGATGGTAGTAAAAGAAAAGCTGAAAGCCTTGTTGCTTCCAGCATGATCCTGTTTCATAGGGGTATTGATGCTTCTTTTGAAGGCATAGGCTGGTTTGTTGCCAGCGAAGCCAACAAAGACTGCATTCTTGTAATATTTACTTTGATAGATTTGGCCTTTTGCAACAAAGTAATTGACAATTTCCTTGTCAATCATCCTTTCATCGCAAAGATAATGGATCACATCATCGTTGGTTTCATCCTTTGGTGGCAGCACAAACGGCTTTGCCTTTTTTGGCCTTTCATGTGTAATGACTGGCATGGCAATCTTCATCGCATCTATGATGGTTTCACAGGCATCCATGAAGGTATATCCTTCAACGGTTACCAGATAGTCAATGGCGGAAGTGCCACCTTTCCTTTTTGACCACCAGTACCATTTTCCGTTGGAAAAGTGCAGTGAATCATGGTCGACATGGATGTAATCCGTTCTTCCATTTCTGATCAACAGATCTGGATGGTAGTTCTTCAGATAATCAATTGCACTCAGGCTTCTGATTTCCTTCAGCTTGTCTTTAGGTATATATCTTGTCATCTTTCTTTCTCCTTAACCTTAGGCGCCATATTTGCCAGATTGTTTTCCTTGCAAAATCTGCGAATGTCATTTGCATTTTCAATAACTTGCTCCTCTGTATATACAGCTTTAACCTTATACTGGTTTTCTTGAATATTGTTTAGCCATTCATCCATGAATTCGTTTAGCTGATGAGCAGCAACCGGATCCTTATCAACTCTTTGATAGAATTGCAGATTGTCCTGTTGGTAGGACTCTGGATATAGCAAGCGGTTATCCTTATCAACAGTGAATTCAACATCCGGATCGGCCATCAGATCACCATTGAGTACGTAGTTATGGGACATGGCATAACGGTTATCATCAATGATTTCAACATTCAGATCCATGAAGTGCGGTGTTCCATATTTGATATAGCAGGCATCACCGCTTAATAGAGCTTCCTGTAACATGTAAATGCAGAAGTGGAAAGGAAGAATGAAATAAAAAAGTACCTGTCGTAAAATTGAATCTGCTGATCTTGACCGGTTAGCTGAAACAATAAT
>NZ_JBQHWJ010000082.1:0-5077 GCF_052064035.1 Bulleidia sp. HCP3S3_C9
ACTGTTATTGAAAAATGGTAATGGTCTTTTATTATGATTGGCTATTTTTAATGGACTGAAAATGGCGATTTTCACTGGACACTTTTTGGCGATTTTCACCGGTCCCTAACACAACAAGCTCTTTATATCCAATGGAATCCACTAATACTTTTTCATTAATCTTAACTGCAGTCTCAATCGAACATTCTACCCCTTCTACAATGATATATCGAGCAAAAAATTGATAGCACTGCCCATTAATAAATTCAATCTTTGTAGAATCACTTTTATTTTCCATGACAATCTTAGAAATACAATTTTCACATGGACTATCTTTTTTTAATGCACGATAACAATAGCTTTGCTTAAAATCAACCGTTAAAGGATGTTTTCCTTCAATTTCATCTTTGGATAAGATACGTACAAATCCTGACAATTGACGCAAAGATTCCGCGAAAGCGGCCGCTTCCTCTTTTGTATAATTCTTTTTTAAATCTGGCATACTGCACCTCACATTAAACTATACATCGTAAACATTGGTAAATAGATTGCTACAACAATAAATCCCGCAAACAATGCAAGTAATACAAGCATTGCTGGTTCTAGCTTATCTAATGCAGATTTCACCGCATAATCAGTTTCATTTATATAATAATCACCAATTGTTTTCAGTGTTGCGACAAGTTCTCCACTCTTTTCACCTACACCACTCATTTCTCTTAAAACCTGTGGTACACGATGCTCTGTAATATTCATTTCTGACATGACTTTCAAACGAGAAATGACTGATTCCTGTAAAGATTTTGGAATCGTCAGAATACGATTGAGTCTTCCATCAACACGAATACGCACAAGCACATCATTTTCTCTTGGTTCAATATGAATATCTGATGCCTTTTCAGCAATTCCTCTTTCTAAAATAGAGTTTACGAGTTTTACAGTTGGTGCTGAAGAGCTTTGATCTTGTTCTTTCTTTTGTACAAGATCTTCTACGGTCATTTCTGATCCTTTTTCAGCTTCCATCTGTGCAATCGCTATGGATGCACCTTCATTTTCATATAATACAGAAATAGCACGGTCAATTGCTTCACAATATGCAATATATGGACGAACTTTACACTTAGTAGTCTGTTTTACTGTTTCTAATGCTCTAAAATTCAGAGGATCTTCCATCGCTAAAAGAATCACATTCTTTTCTTTTCGAAAGGCAACAACACGATATTGTTGTGCAATGACTTTTGAAACAACACCAGCCATGTATGGATCAATCTTTGTTTTATTTAAATCAATGAAATCAATACCTAACTGTATTCTCAATACTTCAATCAATTGTGTTTCATTAATATAATGATTTTCTAATAAAATTGTACCTAATCTTTTGCCTGAATTTTTTTTAAGTGCAATTGCTTCTTCAATCTGCTTTTCACTTAATATATCCGCATCAACGAGCATTTCACCTAATCTTTTATTTTCCATATATTAACCTCTGAACCCCTGCTCATTGTGCTTCTGTTAATCCGTTTATATTGACTGCACCATCAATTGTTTCAAAGAATGTTACTGTCATACTGACAGTAACACTTTCTGATGTATTTACGCTCATTGTATCACTGCCAGAAATGGATAACGATGAAATAATACATTTATATTGTAGATTTACAATTTGATCAATGACACTTTCCGCAATGACATAACTTGGAACAGTACATGTAATATTTGCATTTCTTCTAACGATTGTATCTGTTAAATATGGTTCTGCCCACTGAATGGAAACATTTGAAGCAGTTGGCTGAAGTATATTTGCTAATGCATCAATTTCATTTGCCAGATTATTATATACCGCAACTTCTCCTTGATTTGCATCACTATGTTCTTCAATATAGCTTTTCATGCTTCTCATTTTTGCTTCTTTCACATCTAGAAGATCCATTTCATGATCATTTCTTGAAATCAAAGAGTAGTCATAAATATATTGATCTGCATCTTTTCCAACAATTTTAGAGAATTCATATGGAAGATTTACTTTCAATTGCTTTTCACTCATTAATGGTAATGTTGTTCTAGAAAAATATAGATCTTCATCTGGAAGAATAAGAGATACTTTTTTATTACGGATGCCATGTTCTTTCACTGCTGTCTTGAAAATTTCACTCATTCCATCAAAAGCAATAAAATGATCATTTTCAAATACATTCTCTGGCGTATCAATCAAAACACACTGATCATTTGTAACAAGTTTGATTGATCCTGTTCCAATATCAATTCCTAACATTGATTTCTTCATAGTCTATTCCTCACATTCCAATTAAATGCATATACCAGTTGATAAATCCATTCCCACACAACAAGAATATATATGTTGCGATAGAGATGGATGGTCCAAAAGGAATCTTATTCTTTTTCATTCCCACAACAAATATCAGGCCAATCAAACAAGCTAATATTAAATTAAACAAGCTTCCAAGCATTCCTAAATACAGTCCAACAACGAAGAATAATTTAATATCTCCGCCACCCATTGCTTCTTTTTTTAATACTTTTTCTGTAATGAGCGATATTAACAGGACACTTGCCGCAATGACAAATCCACTCACAAGACCTTGTAAAGAGAAGCTGAACAATATCCACCAGACAATTCCAAAAAGAATAAATCCATCTGGAATCTCATAAGATTTTAAATCTGATAATGACAATCCATACAACACTGTCACAAATCCTAAATCACGAAGCAGTGTTAGATCTAACGTTCCGTGTAACGCTACCATGATGACAAACAGTATTCCAAGCAATGCTTCACTGCATACGTATGTCTTTGACAGCCTTGTACCGCAATATCTGCATTTTCCCTTCAATAATAGATAAGAAAATACAGGAAACAGATCCAAAACACCTAATGTATGTCCACATGCATCACACTTGCTTCTGCCAGTCCACCATTTTTCATGTGCAATGATACGATCACTGACACAATTCAAGAAACTTCCAAATACACTGCCTAAGATAAACGCTGTCACAATACAATAGACAGCTAGAAATGTATCTTCATATATACTCATTGCTTTCCTCCTGTCCACTGTACACTGATTGTTCCATCTTTAACAATCACTTCCAATATCATTTCTCCTGCATTTCCAGAATACTCTTTTCCATGTACTTCTGGATTTTTACAACTGTTATACCCTTTTGTTTTATGCGCAACGATTGAATTAGATACGCTGTCAAAATAACCGATATAGCCATTGGAATGATGATGTACGCAATCTTCATTTGCATTTGAACAATCATCGACTGGACAATGAATTCCATTCAGACTATTCACTTTTGCTACACTTTCACATGTATTTACATAATTTGCATCATTTCCTTGACGTACATGAATATTCATCCAGTCATATCCTTTAATACAAAGAAATACAATTTCACATACAATCAAGACCAAAGCAATCAATTCAATCAATGACATTCTTCTCTTCATGCATTCCCTCCATTGATTGTTACTGGATTTAACGCTCTGACCACAAAGTTTTCACTAATCAAAGATCCAATTTTATCTGTACCTATATCCATTGTTACGTGGAAACATTTTTGACTTTGATCATATGTCAATGAAGTAATCTTGACACCTAATTCCTTTGCATACGACCCTTTGGGCAAAACACGATTGTATGAAGTTCCATCCGTGAATGACAATTGTCCATATTTCCCATCACTGACTGCTTCATCTTTATCATTTTTCAAAATAGAAATCGCAGTTAAATCATTAGACAAAGCATATGTTGTAGAATAAATCTTTTTCACTTGCCCATTTTCTTCTTCTATTCTATTTGTATACTTTAATTCATTTGTCAGAATTGTTTCAATTGTTAAGTTTAACTGCTGTGCCTCTGAAATACGAATGGAGCGATTATATTGCTTGCTTCCCATAAGTACACCAGTCACCAGCATTGTACTAACAAGCGACACTAAAAGAACCGTACATAACATCTCTGTTAATGTAAAGCCATAAGACGTATTCTTTTGTGATCTTGCAAGTACGTTTTTATTCATAATAATATCCTGTATCTTCTTCTATATATACCTTTGCATCATTTACATCTGTCTTTGTACCATTTCTTTCTATAAAAACTTGTACTGTTGCAGATTTTGTTCCTTGATGCTGGAATGGTTTTGTATGATTGATTGCTTTGTTGTTGATACGCGAACTCGCCATAATTGCAGAATTCATACCAACAAATACAATTGCGATGATCAATGTTGAAACCAGTGCTTCTGTAATTGTTTCACCTTTCTTGTTCATACACATTACTCCTTTCCACTTGCCTCGAAGAATGTCCATGAAACAGAGGACGTATTTTTATTAACGTTATATTTCAGGTATTGCTTACTGTCATTGATGCGTAATGTAAATACTACAATTGCACGCTGCTCATTATCTTGTGAAACAACCTTATACGATACAGAAACAGAATCATACAATGTGTTATTAGATGTATCTTCTGTTTCCAAAGAAAAAGTTCCAATTTCAGTTTCACGATTTCCAGTCAAGAAAGTATTTGTCAATGCATTTACTTCTTCTATAAAAGCACCACCATACTGATTTGTATTTGTTACAGAATTTGTACCATCCGTATTTTGAGAAAAAGATACTTCAGAAGCACCTGTATCTGAGTTTAGCTGTTTTTCAATATATAGTGTTGCAGAATCTAAAGAAATCAACTCTTGTCGTGTATTTTTTATCGCATGACTTCTTTTGACTGCACTTAAGCTTGCAGAAATGATTGTAATGGAAACCATTGCCGAAACTGCCATTAACAACAATGCAAAAAGGATAGAGACACCATGGGAATCCTGTAATTTATGTTTGATTTTTTTCATCGTATCTCCTCCTGGTATATTGTTGAAGACTCATAAAACAAGTCATTCACAATATACACTTTCCTTTCTATCAATCCTGTTTAACCGTGATTGATAACGGTTCGATGTATCTTGTAGAATATTGAAATATGTGAATGTGGATTTGTAGTCCTCCCTGTAGCTTTGACTACTTTGAAAAGGGTCTTACCACGCCTTATTCCAGAACAATGATTAGTTAGATGAG
>NZ_JBQHWJ010000083.1:0-4878 GCF_052064035.1 Bulleidia sp. HCP3S3_C9
TATAATTCAGCACATCGATGCAAGAAATATCCATAACCTATTGGCTTATATCAAAATAAGTACTAAAAAATGGCTTAAATAAGCTAAATAACATTTGACTTATTAGGGAGGGTGTTTATGAGGACAAATGAAGAAATGTTTGCTGAACTGGATGCTTTCATTGAATCTGTTGGAAACAGTCCGTCGGAAATGATTGCTATCTTGCACACAGCACAAGGAATTTTTGGGTACCTTCCAATGAAAGTACAAAAGCATATTGCAGATTGCATCGGTGTCAATGTATCACAGGTCTATGGCGTTGTTACGTTCTATTCCTTTTTTACGATGCAGCCAAAAGGTGAGAATGTTATCTCGATCTGTCTTGGTACGGCGTGCTTTGTAAAGGGATCTGGAAAACTGCTGGAAGCATGTGAAAACTATTTAGGCATTCATAATGGAGAAACAACTGAAGATGGAAGATTTACCATTACAACACTTAGATGTGTCGGTGCTTGTGCTTTAGCACCTGTCATGCAGATCAATGGAAAGACATATGGAAATATTACTGCGAAGGATGTTCCAGGCATCCTGGAAACCTATATGAAGAAGGAGAAAGAAATATGACAACTAGATTAAACAGTAGAGAAGATTTGCTTTCTTTATATGGTGATTTGAAACATCTTGCGGATGAAAAATTAGAAATATTACATTCCAAAAGAAAAATTATTTCTGTCTGTTCCTGTACGGGATGTGCTTCCCAGGATTCTTTGCTTATTGTTGAAGAATTAAACAAGCATATTCAAGAAAGACACATGGAAGATACGATTGAAGCAACGATTACGGGATGCTTTGGTTTCTGTGCTCGAGGACCAATTGTGAAGATCTATCCAGATGAAATCTTCTATGTACAGGTGAAAAAAGAAGATGCTGGCAGAATCATTGATGCAATCGTGCATGATACAGTCGTAGAAGATCTGTTATACAAACTTGATCATCATGATCATGCAAAGCATCAGAATGATATTCCATTCTATGGAAAGCAACACCGTATTGCATTGCACAAAGCAGGATTAATTAATCCAGAAAGTTTTGAAGACTGCATTGCAACAAAAGGCTATCAGGCATTAGCGAAAGCATTGTATGAAATGAGTCGCGATGATGTCATTGAAGAAGTGACACGTTCTGGCTTGCGCGGTAGAGGTGGTGCAGGCTTCCCGACAGGAAAGAAATGGAGTTTTGCCAAGGCAAGCTATGCAGATAAGAAATATATTATCTGTAATGCAGATGAAGGAGATCCAGGTGCATTCATGGATCGTTCTATTCTCGAAGGTGATCCGCATTCTGTATTAGAAGCAATGGCAATTGCGGGATATGCTATTGGTGCAGATGAAGGTGAAATCTATATCCGTGCAGAATATCCATTGGCAATCAAACGTTTGCGTATTGCAATCAAAGAAGCAGAAGAATATGGATGCTTAGGGGATCATATTCTTGGAACTGATTTTAGTTTCCGTATTTATATTCGCTATGGTGCAGGCGCATTTGTATGTGGTGAAGAAACTGCATTGATTCATTCAATTGAAGGGCATCGTGGGGAACCAACATTGAAGCCGCCATTCCCTGCAGTCAAAGGTTTAAATGGAAAACCAACAAACGTGAATAACGTTGAAACATGGGCTAATGTTCCAACAATCATTTTAGATGGAGCAGATAATTTTGCATCGATTGGAACTGAAAAATCAAAGGGAACAAAGGTATTTGCACTTGCTGGAAAAGTGAATAATGTTGGTCTTGTTGAAGTGCCTATGGGAACAACATTACGTGAAATTATTTATGATATCGGTGGCGGTATTAAAAATGGCAGAAAGTTCAAGGCAGTTCAGACAGGTGGTCCATCTGGAGGATGTCTGACAGAAAAAGATCTTGATACACCAATTGACTATGATAACCTTGTACAGCGTGGATCCATGATGGGATCTGGCGGTATGATTGTTTTAGATGAAGATGACTGTGCCGTTGATATTGCAAGATTCTATCTTGAATTTACAGTAGAAGAATCCTGTGGTAAATGTACACCTTGTCGTATTGGTAACAAGCGTATGCTTGAAATCTTGAATCGTATTGTTGAAGGTGAAGGAACACTGGAAGATCTTGACAGACTTGAAAGACTTGCAGAAACAATCAAAGATTCTGCTTTGTGTGCTCTTGGACAGACTGCACCAAACCCTGTCTTATCGACATTGCATAATTTCCGTGATGAATATGTTGCGCATGTTGTAGATAAGAAGTGTCCTGCAGGTTCCTGCAAGAAACTTGTTGCGTTTGAAATTGATAAATCATTATGTCTAGGATGTGGTATGTGTGCGAGAAACTGTCCAGTAGAAGCAATCAAAAAGAGTGATCAGCCTGGCAAGAATCCTAGACTCATGGCGTATGAAATTGATACAGAGAAATGTGTTCGCTGTGGTTCATGCTTAAGTGTATGTCCAGCAAAACCAAAGGCAATTCAGAAATAGGAAAGGAGAATGGTATGTTAAAGAATATTACAATGAATGGAATACACATGCAGGAAGATTCTTCTTTGACTATTCTAGATGTTGCGAGGAAGCATGGTATTGATATTCCAACGTTATGTTTTTTGAAAAAAGATGATTGTAATTTTGTCCATCGTCCTGCTTCTTGCAGAGTTTGTATTGTAGAAGTAAAGGGTAGAAGAAATCTTAGTCCTGCCTGTGCAACGTATATTGAAGAAGGCATGGAAATTTTAACGAATTCCTATAAAGTCAGACAAGAAAGAAAGAATATCGTTGAACTTCTGTTAAGCAATCATCCAAATGCCTGTTTGACTTGTCGCAAGTCTGGAGATTGTGAATTACAGGCACTTTCCGCAAAACTTGGTGTCAGCAATAATCTCGAATTTGCTGGTCCATTATCACAGGAAAATAAAGAATATCGTTTTGGCGCAATTTTAAGAAATCCTTCGAAATGTATTCTCTGTAACAGATGTACAGCTTTCTGTGAAGAAATTCAGGGCATTGGTGCAATTTCCGCAACACAAAGAGGCTTTGCAACAGTGATTTCTGAAGGACATAAGTGTGTAAACTGCGGTCAATGTATTCAGGTATGTCCAACAGGTGCTTTGATGCAGTATGAAGATGCACCTGATATTGAAAAGAAGCTGACAGATCCAGAGACGTTCTGTATTGTTCAGACTGCTCCTGCCGTTCGTGTATCCATTGGTGAAGGCTTTGGAATGGAGCCTGGAACTGACGTTACAGGAAAAATGATTACTGCGTTACGTTATATGGGATTTAATCGTGTATTTGATACAAACTTCTCTGCTGACCTTACAATTATGGAAGAAGCACATGAACTTGTGGATCGTCTACAGGCGGGTGGTAAATTACCTATGATTACTTCCTGCTGTCCAGGATGGATTAAATATCTAGAAACACATCATCCAGATATGCTGGATCTTCCATCTTCCTGTAAGTCCCCACAGGAAATGTTCTCATCCATTGCACGCAGCTGGTATGCTGAAAAATATGGCATTGATCCAAAGAAGATGGTCGTTGTATCTTTGATGCCATGTACCGCGAAGAAAAAAGAAATTACAAGAGAACAGAATCAGGTGGATGGTGTTCAACAGACAGACTACTCCATGACAGTGAAAGAATTTATTGCCATGGTAAAGCGTTATGGCTTGGATATTCGAAATCTTCCTGAAGGAACATTTGATTCTCCACTTGGTGAATCTACAGGTGCTGCTGATATCTTTGCACAGACTGGTGGTGTTATGGAAGCTGCAATCCGTACTGCGGGTGTATGGCTGGATGGCGATGCTCCATGGAATATCAACTGGGAGAGTGGATATGAAGATGGTATTAAGGAAGCTACGGTTAAAGTCGGAGGTAAAGAACTATCAATCTGTATTGCTTCTGGATTAAAGAATGCGTCTAAAGTCATTGAAAGAATTCGCAGTGGTGAAAAGCAATATCATTTCATTGAAATCATGGCTTGTCCTGGTGGATGTTTGAATGGTGGTGGACAGCCAGTTGCCAAAGATGGAAAGTATGCGGAAACAATGCTTGCAAGAAGAAAAGGTATACAGTCTATTGACCGTAACAAGAGTGCAAGAATTTCCTGTGACTCATCTGCAGTACAGAAGCTGTATGAAGAATTCCTGGTAGAACCAGGTTCTGAAATTGCACATAAGCTATTACATACATCCTATAGTGACGAATCAGATATAATTTAAGATAGTAATAAAGGCGTGATCATATCGGTACACGCCTTTTGTAATATGTTTGTAAATATTCATATTTTCCGATAAAATAAGCTTAGAAATAAACAAAGTGAAAATAATTTATAGTGTCAAAAAAGACACAAGGAGGATTCTATGTGGATGTTTCAATTCTTCGATATTATATTTCCTATTGTATTTGCACTGGTACTTGGAATGATCATTTTTACATTGGTACAGGGAATCATGACATGGCATAAAAATAATCAATCTCCACGCTTAACAGTAGAAGCAACTGTTGTTGCAAAACGCATGAATGTAGAACATCACCATCATCATAATGCAGGAGATGCAACAGGAGCACATGGTCATCACACTTTAACAAGTACGTATTATTATGTTACGTTTCAGGTAGAAAGTGGAGACCGCATGGAATTTCATGTATCTGGAAGTGAATATGGCATGCTTGTAGAAGGAGACAAAGGAAAGCTGATGTTTCAGGGAACAAGATATCTTTCCTTTGATAGAGAGGATCGTGTGTAAAAAAGAAGGCTATATTAGCAAAATGGTGAACATATTTTAATATTGTACGAATATATGGACAGTAACAACAATTAAGCAGCATTATAATGTCAGCACATTCAAGGAGATGACAT
>NZ_JBQHWJ010000084.1:0-4699 GCF_052064035.1 Bulleidia sp. HCP3S3_C9
AGCCAAATATATTTTTAAATCTCATCCAATGACCCGCAGACAGATTACGAATGCTTTGAATGCTGCTTTTCCTATTTTTGCTTGTCAATGAATCAGATGGTCAATTATGTTTTTAAATATGCCATCCAATGTTTCCACTAGATTTTTGATATTTACCGGTTTTGATAAATGTGCATTCATACCAGCTGCCATTGATTTTTTCTTATCTTCTTCAAAGGCATTCGCTGTCATCGCAACAATTGGAATATTTGCTTTTCTTCGGTTTGAAAGATGTCGAGTTTCTTTTGTTGCAGTATATCCATCCATCTTTGGCATTTGAATATCCATCAAAATAAGATCATACGCATTTTCATCTAAAGCTTTCATTCTTTCTACTGCATCTATTCCATCATTGACACTATCTACAATAAAACCAGCATTTTTTAACATCTCTTCAGCAATTTCACGATTCAATTCATTATCTTCCACAAGCAAGATATGTTTTCCTTCATAATGACTGTGAAGTATTTCATCCGGTTTTTTTCTGACAGCTTTTGGATTTTTTAACACAGAAATCAATTCTGATTTAAATAATGGTTTTGAAATAAACGCAGTTACCCCTGCATCTAAAGCTTCCTGTTCAACATCAGAGTAATCATATGCACTCAAAATAATAATTGGAGCTTCATTTTTCATACTGGAACGAATTCTTCGAGCCGTTTCAATTCCATTCATATCAGGCATCAGCCAGTCAATAATAAATACTTCAAATGGCTCAGACTGTTCATATGCTTCTTGAGAACGAATCACAGCTTCTTTGCCAGAGGTTGTCCAGTCTGCACGCATTTGAATATCTCTAAGCATTTTACTAACACTCATACACGTATCAATATCATCATCCACCACAAGAACTCTTGCACCAGCCAAAGATGAAATCGTTTCATAAGTAGATGCAGAATCATTGATCTTCATCGTTAGACAAACAACAAATTCACTGCCTTCTCCTTCTTTCGAATTCACGTGAATCGTTCCACCCAGCATATTTACAAGATGCTTTGTGATTGCCATGCCAAGTCCAGTACCTTCTATTCCGCTATTTGTAGAAGAACGTTCTCTAGAGAAGGAATCAAATACATGTTTTATAAATTCCTCTGACATGCCAATCCCATTATCTTTTACTGTAAATTCAAAATATGCGTAACCTGGATCATCACATGGTTTTTCTTTGATGCGAATATTGATTCTACCACCGACTTGCGTGAATTTAATCGCATTCCCTGTCAGATTCAATAAAATCTGATTTAAACGAAGCTTATCTGTAATGACATCTTCATGAACAATGTCTTGTGTATCAATACAAAGATCTAGCTGCTTTGAATGAATACTGCCTTGAATAATTGTTGTCAAGTCATGGAGTATATCTGGGATATGAATTTCATGACATTCAATATTTACAGCACCATTTTCAATTCTACTCATGTCAAGAACATCGTTGATCAAACTCAATAAATGCTTTGAAGAAATATTGATTTTTGTTAAATAGTTATTTAATGCATCTTTGTTATCTATATGTGTTGCTGCTAAAGCAGTATAGCCAATGATTGCATTCATTGGTGTTCGAATATCATGAGACATATTATTCAAGAATGTTGTTTTTGCTTTATTTGCATTTTCTGCCATCTGTAAAGCATCACGCAAGGCTTTCTCTTGTTCTTCAAGTTTTTCTTTTGCTTCCAATTCTTTCTTTTTTTCTTCATGAATATCTTTTACTACAAACAAAACTTCTGCAACTTTTCCATTATCGTCACGCTTCTTAGAAATATACGTTGCACGATACCAGTGATTATTTCTAGATTTCACTTCCATATTGATGAAATTTTTATAACGCAATCGATTCTGCAGCGTTGTAAGATCAAAAAATGCTTTTACTTCTTCTTGTTTTTTGAATTCATCATTCAAATTTCTATCAAACAATATGTTATGCAGGTTTTGCAAAGATTGTTTTGGCTGTGCAATATAAAACCCACTTTCCTGGCCATGAATGACAGAATACTTGTCTTCTTTAAAATCTAATACAACCATTTCCTGATATTGAGATGCAAGTGACTGTATAACTTCTGTTCTAGCTTCCTGCTGTTTTAAAGCATATTCCAATTGCATTTGATATTCATTTTCCTTTTGAACGATTTCATCAATTGGCTGAATTCCAATGACTACCTGAAATCGCTCTTCATCTACATGCATACGAACAATTTTAATATTGAAATATTCTTTTCCTGCTGGATTAGGAATTGTCTGATAGCGGTATTGTAAACTGTCTTGTTTCCGTAATTCGCACATCAAAACTTCTGGGCGCATATATTGCCAGAAATCTTGTTTTCTATCACTAACAATCAGATTATCAAAATAATACTGGAATCTTTTTGTATATGAATTTAAATCTTTTTCTTCTAGAGTGGAATTCAACAAGCTATTATGCGAATAATTTCCCTGTTTGAGTATTTCTAATGTGTCTTTTTTTAAATCACATAAATATACATCTGTATAATCAATACAAAGTGCATTTAATAATGAAGTTTTTCTTTGTTCTGTATTTATATCCTCTCTATATTCTAAAGCAGACATCAATTCATCTTTTGTATCCGAAATATAACAGAGACAATATCCTTTCTGATGTGTAGGCGTAATTTTCAGATGAATCATTGCCCCAAGCTCATCAGAGAATTCCTCTAATTCAACAGTCTTTCCATCCCATGCTGCTTCAGAATATTTTTTCAGCCACTTATTCTTTTGATTTGGGAATACTTCAGAATACTTTTTCTCGTATAAATCTTCTCTTGTAAAACCAGATAACTCCATTGCTATTTGATTTACATAAACAAAGACCCAGTCTACAGGTTGAGAATGCTCATCTAAAAGAACATGCACAACGTACATTGCTCTTTTTCCTTGATTAAACATTTCTAAAAGTATCTGATCTTGTTCCATTTTATTCACCTTTGGTTTCTTAAAAAAACTATCTAACGCGATTTCGAGAATTTTTTGATTCAACCAGTTGAATACGATCTGAACAGTCTTTCAAACATTGTATTAACAACGGATTGAATTCACCACATTCCCCATTGATGATCATTTCTATTGCCTTTTCATGAGAATACGCTTTTTTATATACTCTCTCTGACACCAAAGCATCATACACATCCGAAATCGATACAACCTGTGCAGAAATTGGAATATAGTTTCTCTTTAATCCATCTGGATATCCTCTTCCATCCCACTTTTCATGATGCCATCTGCAGATTTCATATGCAAACTGAATGAGAGTATCATCCTCTTCCATTTGCACCTGACGAATCATGATTGCACCAATGGTTGTATGTGTCTTCATGATTTCATACTCTTCCTCTGTCAGCTTTCCAGGCTTATTCAAAATCTTTTCATCAATTCCAATTTTACCAATATCATGTAATGCACTCGCTAAAGAAATCTGTTTTTTATCTTCTTTAGAAAGTTTATACATGTCAGTTAATTCTGTTAAACGATTCAAAATAATTTCTGTTATTTGTTCTACATGGATCACATGCGGTCCACTTTCACCATTACGATTTTCGACAACGTGAGAAATAATTGATGTAACGACTCTAGAATTCTTTTCTCTTTCTTCTATCTGTTCACGGATTTCTCTTTGTAGATTTCTTTGTCTTTGATACAAACGAACGATATTATACACACGTTTTCCAACAACATCTGCAGAGAAAGGACGACGAACATAATCAGAAATGCCTAACTCATAGCAGCGACGGATTGCACTGTCTTCATCCATACTGGAAATCATAATGACTGGTAAATCCTGAATCAAATCATTCGCATTCATAAATTCCAGAACACTAAATCCATCCATTCTAGGCATTACAATATCCAGTAAAACAATAGAAAGTTCTTTGAAATGATCTTGAATGATTTGTGTTGCTTCTACACCATCACATGCTTCTATTACATTGTAATCGTCCAGTAAGATTTGCGAAAGAAGGAAACGATTCATGTCAGAATCATCAACAACAAGAACAAGAGGTTTATTGTCATCTCTTTCATTCAAGGAACTAGTTATCTGTTTATTTTCATTCCATTCAGAAACAACACGATTCTTAGAAGATTTGGCAATATACATCAATCGATCAGCTTTCGCAACGGATACCTCTCTTGTCTCTGTCATCGAAACCACCGCACCGATAGAAATTGATAATTGCAGCTTATTATAGCCTTTCACACGTGCCATACGAACTTGAGAGCGAATTCTTTCCAGTTTTCTTTCAAAGCTTTCCTCTTGAATTCCATCCAGAATCAATAAGATTTCATCCCCACCAATACGTATGATCTTATCATTACTACGAATATTATTTCGAATAATTTGCGTTACTGTCTGTAAAGCAACATCTCCAGCTTTATGACCGTAGATATCATTACATAACTTGAAGTCATCAATATCAATCACCGCAATCCCTGCAGGTGTATTCACATTCTTTTCAACTTTTTCATAATATGCACGATTATATACACCTGTTAAAGGATCTGTATACATGCTTGCATATGTCGCTGAGTATTTTTCAACTGTTAGCGTCCGGTTAATTTAACCATTCAGAGTCCGGTAAAAACGACCAATTTCAGTCCAATAAAAAAAGCCAACACATCAGATGACTTTCATAAATTCATTTACTGCCTG
>NZ_JBQHWJ010000085.1:0-4490 GCF_052064035.1 Bulleidia sp. HCP3S3_C9
GTATATGGCATGTCCATGTATGGAATGTAATAAGAAGATATGTGCTGATTCATAGCCCTTCGGACTGTAAGATTGGGTATATTTTCAAATTATCGGCTTGTGGTCAAGCATGTAGATGCACGGCCATTCAATGACCGAGTAGCTCACTGTTTTGTGAAATTGTTTTAAGAAAGTTCTCTAGACAAATTGAAAAAGTTGGACAGATTCTTCAGATTGATAAATATTCAGTGATGGGAATCATTTTATCGTTTGGAACAAGTATAGCAATGCTTCCTTTATTTT
This sequence comes from Bulleidia sp. HCP3S3_C9, assembly GCF_052064035.1. Lineage (NCBI taxonomy): Bacteria > Bacillati > Bacillota > Erysipelotrichia > Erysipelotrichales > Erysipelotrichaceae > Bulleidia > Bulleidia sp. HCP3S3_C9. The sequence goes on from NZ_JBQHWJ010000085.1 coordinate 283, forward strand.
CTAAGATGAACCAAAAAGGAAAAATATTGAATGCTGCTTTTTTCATTGAGTGGTGCATTTGTGTTTGGTGGACAGCTTGGTTTTATTGCGGGAGTAAACCCCGATAGTATTACGTGGTTTGTTGTAGTAAAACTTGTTGCGGGAATTGCGGGTTTATTGATTGCAAATCTATGTGAAAAATGAACAGTATAATGAAAACAGCTACTCTATTGGTTAGTTGTTTGATTTGTTTCATCTTCAATTTTTTCAAATACAGGAATGTGATCAATTGATCCTTTTGCCTTGATGGTTGTGTTTCCTTTATGAATTGTGTTATCAAGTGTATTTTTCCATGTTCCTTCTGTCAGGGAGATATCTCTTTCAAATTGATTCATAAAAGATATCCAAAGATGAGTGTATACTGGTATAAACTAGTATTTGAGACAAAAGAGGTATAGAAATGCGGTTTTACAAAGGTGTAATATTTGATTTTAATGGAACTTTGTTTTTTGATAATTCCAAACATATATTAGCCTGGTCAAAGATATCTCAAGATATTAGAAACCATGGAATCAGTGAAGAAGAGCTTCATGAACATATTAATGGTGTACCTAATCATAAAGTTGTTGCATATATGTTTCATGGACAATGTACAGAAGAACAAATGAAAAAATATTCGGAACTAAAAGAAGAATATTATCGGCAATTCTGTAAAGAAGATAAAGATAGTTTTCATTTAGTGAAAGGTGCAGAGGCATATTTTGATGTATTGAAAAAAGATAATATTCCTTTTACGATTGCTTCTGCATCGATTAAGCAAAACATTGATTTCTTTGTGGAATCATTTCATCTTGATCGCTGGTTGGATCCTTCTTCTATTGTGTATGATGATGGTACATATGAAAATAAAATAGCGATGTTTAAAAAAGCAGCAGATGTTATTGGGGTAGATATTCATGACTGCTTGATCTTTGAAGATAGTATCAGCGGAATTTCTAGTGCATATCAGGCAGGATGTAATGCAATTGTTGTGGTAGATTCTGCAAATAAAAAAGATGAATATGGGAAATTACCTGGTGTGATTCAAGTCATTGATTCTTTTGAAAATTTTGTATAAATCATAAAATTGAATAATAAAAGGGGTTTGAAAATGTATATCGAAGAAAAAAGAATTCAGTTAAAAAATGAAAAGGAAGCGTTTATTCGTAATCCAGTAGAAACAGAAGCAAATGAAATGATTGCATTTCTAAGAACTGTATCGTCAGAAACACCGTATTTATTGCGTTATCCTGAAGAATTTGATTTTCTGAATGAGAGTACAGAAAGTTTCTGGCTACGCCATGTGGTTGTTTCACAAAAGGAAGCAATGCTTGTGTGTGAAGTGGATGGAAAGATTGTTGGAAATTGTCATATTGAATGGGATGATACTTTGAAGACAAGACATCGTGCTAGTATTGGAATATCTGTTTTGAAAGAATACTGGAATTTAGGGATTGGTACATACTTCATGAATGCAATGATTGAAATTGCGGAAGAGAATCCATTTATTTTACAGATAGAATTGGATTATATTGAAGGTAATACTCGTGCAAGAGCACTGTATGAAAAGATGGGATTTCGTATTTGTGGAATTTTACCAAATGCGTATCAGTTAAAAGATGGAACAATGTTAAATGAATACAAAATGATGAAAGTATTAAAAAAATGAGTGCTATAATTTCCTGTAGAAGATCGAGGCGATAATAATGGAAGATCTAATGCAGTTTCTTCGTGAAGAAGGTATATCTGAAGATGTATTACATGAGGTGCATGAGTATGTGGTTTCTCATCCAGTGAGTGATGCTATGAAACAACGTATTCCTGTACCTCATTTTATGTATTATGGAGTGAATGTCTGGGGAGATGCATTGTGTGCGCTGCTATGTGGGAAAAACATACTGCTTGTTGGTGAAAAGGCAACGGGAAAAAATGTTCTGTGTGAAAATCTTGCCTATGTATTTCAAAGACCAAGCTGGGATATTTCTTTCCATGTAAATATGGATGCAGCTAGTTTAATTGGGACGGATTCTTTTGAGAACGGTAAAGTTGTTTTTAGGGAAGGTCCTGTGTATAGATGTGCTTTGAATGGTGGATTTGGCATTCTGGATGAAATTAATATGGCAAAAAATGAAGCACTGGCTGTTTTGCATTCTGTACTGGATTTTAGAAGAGTGATTGATGTACCTGGATATGACCGTATTGTTTTAAAGGATGAAACAAGGTTTATTGCGACAATGAATTATAATTATGCTGGTACAAGAGAGCTGAATGAAGCGCTATCTTCTAGATTTGTGGTCATTCAAATGCCTCCAATCACACAAGAAGATTTACAGAGACTTTTGAAAAAACAATTTCCTGATATGCTAGATAAATATGTGAAGCAGTTTGCGTTATTATTTCTGGATTTTCAAAAGAAGTGTGAAAATACTGAACTGTCTACAAAAGCGTTGGATCTTAGAGGAATGCTTGATGCGATTGATTTGATGCATAAAGGGCTAAGCGTGAAAGAAGCTTTAGATCTAGGTATTACAAATAAAACATTTGATATATATGAAAAGCAATTGATTCATGATGTGATCAATGCAAGGATCTCTTCAAAACGATTGCCTTCAGAGATATTTCAATGAGAACGTATAATGTGGTAGAAAAGCGTGCAGTGAATCAAATCTGGACGGCGAGTGGAGAATATCATTTTGAACCACTCTTTTTAGCAATTCATAAACGAAGCGGAATTCCAAATTTCTATATGAATCTAGTAATTGGATTGACGTATAAGTATTATGGTGAAGATGTTGTGAATCAATTGTTTGATCGCTGGAGAGGGGATATGCATCAATCTATGCTGGATGATCTAACATGGCTGATGCTTGAAGATATTGTCTATATAAAAGAAATTGTGCAGCGACCTGTATTACATGAATTACGTGAGCAATATGCAAAGAATTTTTTTGCGAGTGAATATCAGCTTTCTAGACAGGAATGGATGAGCAAGAATCAGTTAGTTTATACAATGCAGGTATCGCATTATTCTCGAATTTTAAATAGAAAACAGCCAGTGATGACAATGCGTGAAAAGCAATTGTCAGATGCAATGAATATACAAAAAGATATTGAACAGTCAATGCTGGTACACACAATTTTAGATATTTTTAAAAGATATGATTTGTTTGATGGCAATAAGCATGAAAAACATTCGCATGTATTTCATTTACACGGCATATTTGCATATATTATGACACATTTAATGCCAACACAGCTTGTGAAAACGGATCGAGTTGTAGTGATGCGTTCTTCTCAAATTGATGAAGAAGGAGAAGGTTTTCTGCAGTCTAAAAATGCAAGTAATATTGTTTTGAAACAACATGAATCAGATCGAACGTATATCGAAAAATGTTTTGGCAGATCTATCTACTCTAATAAGAAATTGCAATTACTGGAAAAACAAATCTGTACAGGAAATCATATTGGGTGTCATGTATGGATTACAGATGGTGTAAAAGATGATACAGAAAAGATTACTGCAGAAGAAAAATATTTAAGAGATCAGGCGGATCTGCAGGAAAAAAGAAATCGAGAGTACTACTATAAAAATATAGCATTACATAAAAGTATGATTTATAAATTGAAAAATGAAATTGAGAATTCACTTTTGATTCATCAAGAGAAAAATGAAATTGTTGGACGTAGTGGAACACTTGATAAAAGACGCGTGTATCGTGCAGTGTATGCAAATGATGATCGTATCTTTTTAAGAAGTGAAGAGGAAACAAGTCCTTTGTTTTCTGTGGATCTTGTCTTAGATGCTTCTGCATCTCGTCTGTCTTTTCAGGAAGTGATTGCTTCGCAAGGGTATGTTCTTTCGGAAAGTTTAAAAGCTTGTCATATACCGGTAAGAATATCTGAATTTAACAGTTTACGGGGATATACAGTTTTACGGATTTTGAAGTCATTTCAAGAAAAAAGAAGTGAATCTGTATTTCAGTATTTTGCTTCTGGGTGGAATCGTGATGGATTAATGTTGAAAGAAATTGGAGATTTGCTGGAAGAAGAACATGGAGATGTGAAAGAACATTTAGTGATTGGCTATATTAGCAAAATGGTGAACATATTTTAATATTGTACGAATATATGGACAGTAACAACAATTAAGCAGCATTATAATGTCAGCACATTCAAGGAGATGACATTAT
>NZ_JBQHWJ010000086.1:0-4263 GCF_052064035.1 Bulleidia sp. HCP3S3_C9
CAAATATATTTTTAAATCTCATCCAATGACCCGCAGACAGATTACGAATGCTTTGAATGCTGCTTTTCCTATTTTTGCTTGTCAATGAATCAGATGGTCAATTATGTAAAATAATTGGAGGACCACATGAACAATGAAATTATTTGATTTGTAAATGGCGATTTACAACTAGATGTTACAGTATCACCTGATAACGAAACGGTTTGGCTTAATCGTAATCAAATAGCACAATTATTTGGCAGAGATATTAAAACAATTGGCAAACACATCAATAACGCTTTAAAAGAAGAATTGGATGATTCAACTGTCTCAAAATTTGCGACAGTTCAAACTGAAGGAAGTCGGAAAATTCAGAGATCAATTGAATACTATAATCTTGACATGATTATTTCTGTTGGCTATCGTGTGAAATCTTAAAACGGTGTAATCTTCCGTAAATGGGCAACTTCAATATTGAAAGACTACATGATAAAGGGCTACGTGCTTAACGAAAAAAGACTTGAAGTTTTAAATAAAACTATCCAAATTCAGTCTAGAATGCTTGCTTCTGCTTTAGATATCGAAGAAAAAGAAGTACTCAATGTAATTGAAGCTTATTCAAATGCATTATCATTACTTGATGATTATGATCATGGATGTATTTCTAAGCCAAAAGGTAAGGATTCAATTTATCGATTGACTTATGAAGAGTGTAGAACTCTTATTGATTCTATGAAATATGGTGGGTTTTCAGATGTATTTGGTGTCGAAAAAGAAACAGGTAAATTAAACGGAATTATTGCAGCTGTATATCAAAATGTCTTTGGACATGAAATCTATCCAAGTATCGAAGAGAAAGCAGCTAATCTACTGTACTTTCTAGTCAAAGATCATCCTTTTGTAGATGGATGCAAACGAATTGGCGCTTCTATTTTTCTTGAATTTTTGAATAAGAATCAACATTTAATCATTGATGGAAAACAAATCATTTCAGATAGCGCCTTAGTTGCTATTACATTAATGATTGCCGAATCTAGACCAGAGGAAAAAGAAACAATGGTCAAGCTTGTTATGAATTTTTTAAAAGCTTGATTTATTTTTCTATTTCTACAGTGTGAACTTAAATGAATTCTATTATGGAAAAGCGATGAAATCACATGATTTCATCGCTGTTTTATATCAATATGGCGTCCCAGATGCGATTCGAACGCACGACCTTTCGCTTAGGAGGCGAATGCTCTATCCTGCTGAGCTACTGAGACAACTGCGCTTTTGATTATAACATATATAACACTATTGTTTTCATTTCTTGTATAATGATACATGTTTAAAGGAGATTTCCATGGTAAAAAAAGTATTTTTGCTGGTATTGTTTGCACTGGCATTTATTGTATGCATGATTGGCCAATTCCCTTGGTATACAAAATTATTCGCTGGATTAACAATGGCAGTTAGTTTCTTAATTGTCTTAACAACAAATTTTAAAGATCTAAAGTAAAAAAATCACTTTTCAGTGATTTTTTTGTTACTTTCTATTGTACTCTTCCGCAATGATATCTGCACATCTTTCAACAGATAACGAAGAACTCTTCAAACACAAATCATAGTTCAATGGATTACCAAACTTCTGATCCGTATAGATTTCATAATATGCTGCTCTTTTCTTATCTTTGTCTTTCAATCTCTTCTCAGGATTGATATTTGATTCACCATATTGCTCAACAATTCTTTTTGCACGAAAATCCATATCTGCATAAATAAATGTTTTCAACAAAGATACATCAGCATCTTTCAGTACATAGTCTGCACATCTTCCAACAATTACACAGTTTCCTTTTTCTGCAAGTTCTTTAATGATACGACACTGTTCACTCCAGATCGTTAATTGATTGCTTTGACCATAGTATCCAACATTTCCCAAAGAAGCGAAGAATCCTGAACTTTCCATATATTCTCCATTTTCTTTGATGTATTCTTCCGCAAAGCCGCTCTTTTTGGCAATTTCTGAAATGATCTGGCTGTCATAACATGGAATTCCCAGCTTTTCAGCTACCAGTTTACCAACTGTTCTACCGCCACTTCCAAACTGACGGGAAATCGTAATTATCTTATTTGTCATATTAAATATGCTCCATTTCTAACTCAATCATAGCACGCATTTTTGACATTTGCACATAATTGTTCAGTAAAAATTCATGCAAAAATTAGCACTCTAGAAGTAGCTGTGCTAATATATAATAACAATGAAATGAGGTGATCGATTTGAACCAAAATAGCAATAAAAACAACTCAAATAAGCCAAAAAAACCAATCATCTATTACTATGCAGTTGTTATGCTGGTATTAGCCATGTTAAATCTCGTCATGGTTCCATTCATGAAGACAGCGCAGATAGAAGATGCGAATTATTCCACATTCGTAAAAGAAACAAACAAAGGAAACGTAAAAGAAGTACAGGAACAAAGCAACCAGATTCTATACATGTTAAAAGACAGCAAAACAGTCTACCGCACAGGTAAATTTAATGATCCTGATCTGATGACACGTCTAGAAGATCACAACGTTGACTTTACGGCAGAAATTGTTGAAGAAACTTCCCCATTCCTGCAGTTTTTAATGGGATGGATCATTCCAATCTTCTTCGCAACGCTTCTATTACGCGCATTAATGTCAAGAGGAAGCAAAGGTGGCGGCATGCCTATGGGTGGCAACATGTTTGGCATGGGCAAAAGTAACGCACGTGTTTATGACAAGAATAAACAAAGGATCCGTTTCAGTGATGTCGCTGGTGAAGATGAAGCCAAAGAATCGTTACAGGAAATTGTTACATATCTAAAAAATCCAGGCATGTACAAAGATATTGGTGCAACAATGCCAAAAGGCATCTTGCTTGTCGGTCCTCCTGGAACTGGTAAAACAATGCTCGCAAAAGCTGTTGCCGGAGAAAGTAATGTTCCATTCTTCTCCATCTCAGGTAGTGAATTCGTTGAATTATTTGTAGGTATGGGTGCTTCTAAAGTCAGAGACTTATTCAAACAGGCAAAAGAGAAAGCACCATGTATCGTATTCATCGATGAAATTGATGCCATCGGCGGAAAGAGAAATGCAAGTGGCATGGGTGGAAATGATGAAAGAGAGCAGACACTCAACCAGTTATTGACTGAAATGGATGGATTTGAAGGAAACAGCGGTGTTATTATCTTAGCCGCTACAAATAGACCAGAAAATCTAGACCCAGCCCTGTTAAGACCTGGAAGATTTGATAGAAGAGTTCCTGTAGAACTTCCAGATTTGCAAGGCAGAGAAGACATCTTGAAAGTGCATGCAAAGAAAGTGAAAACAGATGGCAATATCGACTTCAACATGATTGCAAGAATGGCATCTGGTGCATCTGGTGCTGAACTTGCCAACATTGTCAATGAAGCTGCATTAAAGGCAGTCAGAGAAAAAAGAAACTGTGTTACACAACAGGATCTAGAAGACAGTATCGAAGTTGTATTTGCTGGATATCAGAAAAAGAATGCAATTCTATCTGATGAAGAAAAGAAAACTGTCTCTTATCATGAAGTTGGTCATGCACTTGTCGCAGCTTTGCAGACACATTCAGCACCTGTACAGAAGATTACAATTATTCCAAGAACTTCTGGTGCATTAGGTTATACAATGCAGGTAGAAGAAGGCAACCATTACCTCTATACAAAAGAAGAGCTGGAAAATCGTATCGCAACATTTACTGGCGGCAGAGCCGCAGAAGAAGTTGTATTTGGACGTATTACAACAGGTGCATCTAATGATATCGAGCAGGCAACAAAGATTGCTCGTGCAATGATTTCTCAATATGGTATGTCAGACGATTTTGACATGGTAGCAATGGAATCTATCAATAATAAATATTTAGGTGGAGATGCAAGTCTAGCTTGTTCAGATACAACCGCTTCTCAAATTGATCAGCAAGTTGTTGCATTGATCAAGAAACAACATGATAAGGCAAAGAAACTATTGGAAGATCATAGAGAAGATCTCGATCGTATCGCAAATTATCTATATGAAAAAGAAACAATTACAGGTGAAGAATTCATGGATATTTTAGATCATCCTGAAAAGTATTCTAATGAAACTGAAGTTGTTGATGCTGAATTTGTTGAAAAGGAAGATTAATTTCTTCCTTTTTTCTTGGCTATATTAGCAAAATGGTGAATTCAAGAAATAGAATAAATGAAAAGATCATCTTTCTTCATGTCAGCAATACGGAAGAAATCTGTGATCTGATGCATTCTTTTCTTG
>NZ_JBQHWJ010000087.1:0-3994 GCF_052064035.1 Bulleidia sp. HCP3S3_C9
AGAGTGGCCAACTACCGAGAACTGTTACAATTCGGAACTCTTTCCTTATCTTCTTCGATAAATGACATTCAAAAAGTTATCTTTTGCTTGACAAAGGTCATTTCATAACAGCTGATATATTTCTTGAATGCTGAAGGAATTGCCTTTGTCTCGAGTTCTTGTTTGTTTAGCAGTAGATAATCTTTCTGCAGTAAATGCTCGATCTGTTCTACTGTGATTTCATAGGCATGCATATGCCATTCTAGATGTGTGAATATATGTTTTGCATCTTCCAGGCGTTTGATATGTGTTGGATGAATGTTATGCTTTTCTACTTCCTGAATGACTTCTTTTTTATTCAGATGTGCATCTACGCCAATGAATTCGTATAATCCAGCAAGCAGTCCCTTGTCTGCTCTTTTATGAATGAGGAATTGATCTCCATCACGAATAATGAATAGTGTTCTTTCAATGATTTTTCTTTGATTGAGTGCACTGCGATAAGGGATGGTATCTGTTGTTTTGTGAAGATGTGCTTTACATGCATGCTGTAAAGGACAAATGGAACATCTTGCTTCTCCATTTGGAACGCAGATCGTTTCTCCAAGTTCCATAATCCCTTGATTTAAATTGGATACAAAAGAAGGTGTACTGTCTTCTTGAAAGCATTCTAAGATTGTTTGTTCAATTTCTTTTTTTAATGTTTCGTTTCGAATATCTTCTGTGATCTCAAAGTAGCGTGCTAATACACGCATAACGTTACCATCGACTGCGGCTGCAGGCAATCCATATGCAATAGAAGAGATTGCACCTGCAGTATAAGGACCAATGCCAGGTAATTTCAGTAATGCTTTATATTCTTCTGGCAGCTGAGCGTTGTAATGTTCAACAAGTTCTATTGCACATTTTTTTAGATTTCTTGCACGTGAATAGTACCCTAATCCTTCCCATAGGCGCATTAAAGCATCATCTTCGCAATTCGCAAGATCTTGAATTGTTGGAAGTGTCTGCTTGAATAAAAGAAACTTTGGCTTAACAGCTTCAATACGTGTCTGCTGAAGCATGATTTCACTCAGCCATACATCATATGGGTTATTTGTATCTCTCCATGGCAGCTGTCTTTTATTCTTTTGATACCATTCTGCAATTTCTTTTGCATCTTCTATTTTTAAACTATATTTCATCAGATATTTATTATAACTTGATTGTTGTTCAAAGCCAATTGGACTATAATATTTTACATGCGAGCGTAATTCAATGGTAGAATGTCAGCTTCCCAAGCTGAATACGCGGGTTCGATTCCCGTCGCTCGCTTTGAATATAAAATAACCGCATATTTATGCGGTTTTATTTTTCTGTGGAACGAAATTGGAACGAAATTCGGATTTTTGACTATTTGTGGCATTTGTTTATGAATTCCATCATGCTGCTGTCTGTGTCTTTCAACAGGTGTGCATAGGTCTTCAGCGTTGTTTCTATGTCAGCGTGTCCAAGTCTCTTGGATACCGCTACTATGTTCACACCATTGTTGATCAGCCACGTTGCGTGACTGTGGCGCAGACAGTGTACTGTTACATTGTCTTCTATACCGGCTTTCTTCTTTGCCTTTACGAACTGTGACTGAATTGTAGAAATAGAAAGTGATCTCTCACCACCGAATACAAAGTCTCCCTCAGTTGCCATCAGAGGTTCGAGCTCCTTTGTAAGTGTATCATCCAATAGAATGGTTCTCGATGTCCTTGTTTTGGTTGGTTTTAGGCCGTTCTTGAAGTGTTTGATGGAATAATGGATAAATGCCTGGTTGCCATGCAGATCGGCTTTCTGCAGTGCCATAGCCTCGCCTCTACGACATCCTGTCCAGTACAGGAAGTCAAAGAAGATCTTGTAGATTGGAAGATCCACACAGTCGATGAAACGTTTGTACTGTTCTGGTGTCCATACAGGACGTTCCTGGCTCATTATCTCATCATCAGTATATTTGGCTGATCTGAGGAACTGTGCAGCATTAGGAATACCGTATACATCGTAGGCGAACTTGAATACAGATTTAACGTATGCCATTGTCTTGTTCTTTGTGCGTGTCGCATAGTGATCATCACTGATCATGTCTGCGCGCCATGTTTCCAATTGCAGTCGAGTAATTTTTCTTATGTCTCTGTCCTTCAGAGGAAAACGTTTTTCGAAGTGAGTGTGTCTCTGCTGAGACTGACCAGGAGAGATCTGATATGACTTTTCGTAAAGCTCGTTCATTTCAGCAAATGTGACCTTTGGAGCATTGTCTGTTTTTTCTATTTTAACTGTTGCTTCATACTGTGCAGCATCACGCTTAAGCTTAAAGCCACGCTTCTTCCTGGTGTTCCATTTTCCTGTCAAAGGATCCTTGACCTGGTACTGAACAAAATAGGTTCTGCGTTTCTCATCGTAGCCAATCATATGTGCCTTCTTTCGTTTGACGTTGTAAATTGTTATAATGGTTGTAAAGATAACTTGTGAAGGATTAACACTGTGTCCCAAGTGGGGTAGGTACACCGTACTGAGCAATCACATGTGCCTGGGGTTATCTTTTTTTTGTTCATGAAATTATTATGAGTTACTCTAAAATGCGAAAAGGAACCACGCATTTAGCAAGGTTCCTTTTCATCCTGAATGGGATTTCTCGTGCGTTTATTTTAGCACCTTGCCAAGATATGTCAATTTTGCTTAATTTCATAAAGTTATTTTGATTCACACGTATACAAAAAATAGGGGTTCGTGCCGAAGCCGAACCCCTCAAAAAATCTTTCGATTTTTTTCAATGTGTAATTATACTATGCTAATTCTTCAAAATTATCAAATATTTTTTGAAGAAAAGCAAAAGTATTTACAATGAGTTCATTAGCTTTTTTGCAATATTAATCTTTATATGATATATATTGTTTACCGATAGGCTAGCCTATGACAGGTCGATAACTGATGGATGACTAATACAGTTAAGCGTATGTTAAGTACGTCTCCACAGTTAGATTGGGATTGTTAACATCAATCCCTTTTTTTATGTTTTGCAAGCATGTCTATGCCAATGTTTTGCCACCAATTTGCCACTGATTTTCCATTTTCCATATCGTGGCCATATTTCAGCCATATCGTAGCTATTGAGTTTTGCTTAACTAGATAAAACTCGATTTTCGCTAAATCAAATAAAGAAACGATACATTTTGTATCGATTTCAAGCTTGGAAAGACTATTTTTTATCTGTGATATCAAGCAACATATCAATTGCTAATTGTGTTGATATTGGTGATGTTCTATATGATTTGATTAATGCTATTTCATGTGGTGAAAGAGAAATGGAATGAGTAGGAGAATCTGAAATACCCATAATATAAGATGGCATCACATCAAATGTTTCTGCGAGTTTCTCAATCGTTTCTCTTTTTAAGTTAACTATTTCTCCTCGTTCATATTTTGCAATAGCTGATTTTTGAACACCTAAAATTGAACCTAGCTGTTCTTGTGTTAATTTATGTTCTTTTCTTAATTTTTTGATGATTTCTCCAGTTTTATTAGTCTCCATGATTACCTCCTTTCTTTTTCCAAATACATAATACCTTAAAAATAAACATATACAACAAAAAAGTTTCTTTAAAATATAATTTTTTTATTGCACAAAGCAATAACTAGTTGTAATATAAAGGTGTCCTAAAAAGACACTTAGAAAGGAGAGACGATGGACAAAAATTTATTCAGAGCAGTAATGACAGAAAATGGAGATAACTACGATACTTTGGCTAAGAAACTTGGTATGACTGTATCAACACTTTCTAACAAGATTAATGAGAAATCCAATAACGGATTCACTCAACCAGAGATTTTGAAGATGAAAGAATTATATAAACTGTCTGCGCTGCAAATTGATCGTATTTTTTTTTTGGCTATATTAGCAAAATGGTGAATTCAAGAAATAGAATAAATGAAAAGATCATCTTTCTTCATGTCAGCAATACGGAAGAAATCTGTGATCTGATGCATTCTTTTC
>NZ_JBQHWJ010000088.1:0-3983 GCF_052064035.1 Bulleidia sp. HCP3S3_C9
TATTATTGTTTCAGCTAACCGGTCAAGATCAGCAGATTCAATTTTACGACTGGTACTTTTTAATTTCATTCTTCCTTTCCACTTCCTCATTTACATGTTACAGGAAGCTCTGCTTTCATTCTATCACATAATAAAAGAACAGGTTCTTTCACCTGTTCTAATGATACTGTCTATCCGTCAATAACAATTGTAGTGTTTGTAGAATTTCTTCTTTTGGAACACCACATGCACTAGACATCTGTTCAATGAGTCCAGCAATTGCACCTAACACCTGATCCAGTGAACGTGATCCATAAATCAATTGTGTCTTTGTTCCATCACAAATTCCACCAAAGAATGCTCTATGCTCACTGTCTTCTTTCAAATATTCTTCAATTTGTTTACTTAGAAGCTTTGTTAACTCTTCTTGTTTCATGTATGTATCCTTTACGCATATTTAATGTAATTAAATACATTTTACACCAGTTCATTGTATGAAAGCATATAAAAAAAACCGAAGGCTGATATGTTCCCTCTTCTGTAGAGGTGGGTATCCTTGGTCAATCATCAGGATTCTTACGCGCAGCAAGCATTCACAACAGATATCACCAGTCAGAATTCCCTTATATCAAAGTGTAGGAAAAATATTTGTACCTTCGGTATAAGTAGTATAACAAATACAATCTATCAAAACAGTCTTGACTATCTTTTTTTATTCGTTCCAAAAAGAAAAGAACCAAAACTGGTTCTTTCGTTATTTTACTTCAGAAGCTCCGTATTCAAGACCTTCATTAAAGTTACGAGCATTTTCCATTGTCACTGCAGCAATTGCCTGCAATGCTTCACGTGTGAAGAATGCCTGATGACTTGTTAAGATCAAGTTAGGGAATGTTGTTAAACGAGCAACAATACTATTCTGCATCATATCATCAGAATGATCTGTATATACGTTGCCATCTTCACCTTCATATACATCTAAGCCAACCGCATGAAACTTATTCGCTCTTAAGCCCTTGATCAATGCATCTGTATCAATTAATGGTCCACGAGATGTATTGACCAGCATTACACCATCTTTCATCATATTGATAGCTTCATCATTGATCATGTGATATGTTCCACCTTCACCCATGATCAGTGGAGCATGTAAAGAAATCAAATCAGATCTCTTTAGTAATTCTTCTTTTGTGACATATGTCAATAAGCCTTCTTCTTCAAGCTTCTTGTTAGGATAAGCATCCCAGCCAAGTACTGTCATACCATAACCCTTGCAGATTCTAGCCATGATCTGACCAATTCTGCCCGTACCCATGATACCAGCAACTTTATTATGAAGATCTAATCCAAGTAAACCATTCAATGAGAAGTTGTTATCTCTAACTTTATTGACTGCTTTATTGATTCTTCTATTTGCGGCCTGAATAAGTGTCATTGCGTGTTCAGCAACTGCATATGGAGAATATGCTGGAACACGTAATACTGTAATTCCACATTCCTTTGCAGCATCAAGATCAACATTATTGAAACCAGCACATCTTAATAAAATGAGCTTAACGCCATTCTTATGTAATTCTTCTACAACTGGACGAGGTGCTTCATCATTAACAAAAATACATACTGCATCAAACCCAACGGAAAGATAAGCAGTTTCACTTGTCAATCGAGAATTGAAATATGTAATATCAACGTTATATGTTCCTTCACCTTTATCTTTTGATAATTCTGAGAAGAAGATACGGTCATAGTCTTTTGTTCCATAGAAAGCAACCTTCAGAATAGAAGCTGGCTTATCTTTTGGTTCAACTTCTTTTAGAACTTCCTGGATCTTTGCCATTGCTTCTTCTTCATCTTCTCCAGTGATTGTAAACTTGAGTGTAGTACCTTTAGCGGCATGCAGGCTCAAAATGGAAAGAACATCGTTACCTTTTGCTTCTTCGCCATTGCCTTCAATCACAACTGCAGACTTAAAATTAGTACATGCCTGTGCAAGCATTGCTGCTGGACGTGCATGAATACCCAGAACATTTGTTACAACATAATTAAATGTTTTCATTACGTTAAAAATCCTCCCTTATGTTTTTCATATTTATTTTACATGATGATATGTATTCCTACTACTTTTTTATTCATTTGTTTCATTTTTTCACAAATAAAAAGATAAGATCGATTATGATCTTATCTTACATCCTGCTTAATTGATCTTTGATTTCTTCTACACGGCGAATAGCACGTCGTACCTGTTTTTTTGCCTCTTCAATTTTACTTTGGACCATAAAATCAATGATTCCATTGTCAAAAAACACATCTGCAAAACCCATAAAGTCCATACTATCAAACTGAAAGTCCAGATCTTCATCTACATCTCTCAATTCTTTAGAAAATCTCTGTAAAGCATATCTTGCTTCATTCATATGCTTTTGCGCAGAATTCATATTTGAGTGTTTGATCATTGAAGTAATCATACCTCCACCAAGGATATCAAAGATTCCCCATCCACCTGCACTTTTTAAATCTGATTCAGCATTATGCAATGCTTTTAAAGCAACATTTGCTGCTTCAATTGCTTCTAATATTTCATTTTGATATTGTGCTTCTGTCATATTGTTGTTCCTTTTCTAGTAATAAATACAATGAGTGCAACAGGTATGAAAACAAATATTGCAAGCACTCCAATCATGCTAAACAATATAACCATTGAAATCACAGAACAAAGAATACCAACTACGATTTTCAATACAAAACCCGTAATCGCAAATGATGCAGAAAACATAAAGCCTATGATTTTCAAACCAATGGATAATAAGCAGATTGCCAATAAACAAGAAAGAACTGTTAACATACATATCACTCCCTTCATCCTTTTTATTGGATACAACCATTATATGATGAATGAGAATGAACACTATGGAAATGATTGCGAAATATTCTTAAGTTTCCGCACACATTGCGGAAACATTGGTAGAATAATACCATGAACAATGAAAAGAATATTTATGTAGAAGCTAGAAAACAAAGCAATCTTACACAGGCAAGAGCAAGTGAAGCAATGCAGACGATTTCTGAAGATCGTTTGGCACGTTTAGAAACAGATAAGATTTCAATGACTCCAAATGATGTATTGGAAATGTCAAATGCATACAAAAGACCCGATCTATGTAACTATTACTGCACACACGAGTGTCCAATTAGAAAAAGCACTTTAAGTGAAATCAAGCCACAGCAATTATCAAATATCATTTTAAAAATGATTGCTTCTTTAAATACAGTTGAAGCAGAAAAAAATGCATTGATTGAAATTACATCCGATGGACAAATCACAGAAAACGAACTCAAGGACTTCGCACACATTCAGATAAAACTCAATGAAATATCTTCCACAGTTGAAGCCTTAAAACTTTGGGTAAAAGAAATGATTGCTACAGGAAGCATTGATGAAGAAGAATATGAAAACGCACTTCAAGAGCTCACAAAATAATTGTGAGTTCTTTTTTGAAATTTTTTTATTTTTTTATTGACACAATCACAGTGTCTTGGTATTATATTTAAGCACTGTTAAAAAGCATGGTTCCTTAGCTCAGTTGGTAGAGCAACTGACTCTTAATCAGTGGGTCGACGGTTCGAGCCCGTCAGGAACCACCATAAAGAAAAACTCATTCAAAATTGAATGAGTTTTTTATTGCATTTTCAAAATAAAATGATTATAATAGATAAGCAATTGGTTCCTTAGCTCAGTTGGTAGAGCAACTGACTCTTAATCAGTGGGTCGACGGTTCGAGCCCGTCAGGAACCACCATATGATAAAAGCATATGATTCAGTTTCTTGATCATATGCTTTTTTATTTTCTATCAAAAAGAATGAATCATAGATCCATTCTCATTGATACTTATCATTTTTAAACATAACTGACCACCTGATTCAAAAAAGTTCAGAAATCTCTTTAGTGTCCGCTTTTTAGTACAATAAAATCATATTGCTGGATATACACTTTAACTGCGAGGTAAAA
>NZ_JBQHWJ010000089.1:0-3071 GCF_052064035.1 Bulleidia sp. HCP3S3_C9
TCTCCTTGCTTCTAATCATACAGAAAATGCAGATATTTTGACTATGATTTAGTCTTTTCTCTGCATCGTTTTTTTATTTAATTTGAATATATTATTGGTTTTATGTGTATTCAATTTGGCGTTCTACACTTTGCATAGGTATCTGCCTTGCTGTGAAGAGAATCTTCAAACATATCTAATGCTTCATAGTCGATTTCTCCTGTTTCTGGATCTGCATTGTCCAGGATAGTCTTATAAGCCTGTGGTATTTCGTAGAGATACATTTTTCTTTTCCTCCTTTACTTCCTCTAAAAGCTGATCACGTGTCATATGACGTGGATGTCCAATGTATCTAGGTGGAATCTTTCTCCCACATGACACTGTCTGTATAATTTCATTTGTTGCCGGATCCACAGAGAATTTAATCTGCAGATCCACATAGCGTGGCTTGTAGTAATCCACTCTGTTGTCAAAGTAGCTTTCTGCCACTTCTGACAAATACTTTGTCAATTCATCATGAATTGCTTTAAGATCAATCATTTCTATCTCCTGTCTTCTATCATTTCTGTAATTTCATCAATCAGATCCTGACTGCTGCGTGCCATCATCCTGTCATAGACTTCCTTGTCAGCATCTTCAGCCTGTTCCAGAACGTCGCTGAACAGTGACAGTATCTGTGAAATCAGATAATTTATATCCTGATCCGTTACTTCTTCTTCCTGTGGGATTGCAGTACTCTTTGCCATTGCACCATTGCTCTTGCTGCACATATACATATGTTTCATCCTCTTGCCTTCTCATTTTCAATCAGCTGCATGACTTTAATCAGTTCCGACTTGTCTACATAGAGCTGATCATGCTCTGTATGGATCAGATACTTTCCATTGCATCCATCAGTGATATCGAATCGAACAGGTCTTCCCTGCTGTGTTACTGCATCCACTTCATATGCATCCAGGTGAAAGTTACTTTGCATTGCTTCCATCTCCTCCCATAAGTTCCAATTTACTTTTGCCATATATCAACAAAGCTTTCTCCATTCTTAATGTAGCAATGATTGTCATAGCATCAGAATCCCCAGCTGAACTGCAACAAGTGTGAGAATTGCGATTGTCATACCGCAGATCAGAACAACGTCGCTGTTGCTGATAGTCTGCACTGGTTCTTCCTCAACTGCTTTTCTTCTTGCAAAAGACGGAATATCCAACGGCTTCTCGAAATGATGCACCTTTAAGCATGTTTTTTCATTCATTGTTTGCACCTTTCCTTTCTTCTAATGCTTTCAGTCTGTCTGCCCAGCGTTCTGCTTTACTGGCAATGATTTCATAATCTAAATGGATCCACGCAACTTCAGCTGCATTTGAAACATCAGAGTATTCCTCAATGATGCTGTCCATATATACTTCTGGATCCTGTTCAGCACATGGATTTGTTCCATCAAGCGCTCTGATGTACTTGAGGCATGCCTGTGAAAGCTCAGCTGCTTCCTCTGCAAGCTGCATAATGAGTGCTTTTCTGTCGAGCTTTGAGTGAACATAGTGCTGTGCAATTGTTTTTCTTCTTACTACTTCCTGAATATCTGTTCCATTAATCTTTTCCATGATCAGCCTCCAATGTGATTGATGATGTCCTTTATCATTGCGAATCCACTGTCCATCGTGGTACATATGATTCTTGTACCACTTAGAAAATGGATAACTACGTGTGATTCATCTGAATGTTTTGACTTGACGTAAGTAATGCCTACAACATCTCTGTAGCTGTCTGTTGCTCTTAAAGCGTTCAGCAGCATGTCACAGATAAATTGTTTGTCTTCCATATTTGCCCTTCTTTCTGTTAGAATATTTGTGAAGTCATTCGAAAATGCTTCACTTTGTGTAAGAGGGTTCCATGTCCTGGATGCCCTTTTTTTATTTGGCATATACACCAGCTTGCTTCTTCAGTGTTTCAAGTGACATGTTCACTACCTTTGCAATTGATGTAATGCGCACTTTTGCTGGTTCGATTCTGAATGGCAGCTCATTGTCCATCCTGTTTGCATATTCATAGATTCGAACAGCAGTGTTGTAAGAGACACCAAGAAGCTTTCTGATATCAGCCTTGTTCAGATATATCTGATTGGCAATCTCTTCTCTTGTTTTAACTTTCTGCATCTTCAATTCCTTTCAGAAACTTGTTGATGAAATACACCTGCCCTTCTCCAGTACATTTAGGAGTCCTTGTAACTCGTACACTTCCATCAGGATTCTGCACTGTAGACTCTTTCACTTCGAACAGATGTAGATTCATACTCTTCTGTGTTGGCATATTCTTAGATGATCCTGACTTGATCAGATATCCATTCTGTCTCAGCCATTCGAATAAGCGCTTCTGCCCAATCTCATATCCGTTCTGCTTGATGATCTTTGCAAGGTCTCCTACTAGAATCGATGTATGAGATGTAGTTACTGCATCAGCGAATAAAGCCTTCGGTTTCATCTCCTGGATGATGATTTCCTTCTGCTTGAGCTGTTCACCTGCCTGTAGAAGCAGATCAGCAAGACTGCCAGGATTGTGAGTGATGTCATAGGCCTTGTCATCGGTCATATAGACACCGTTCTGTCGGATGGCAGGAAGTACTTCACTTGTCACCCAGTGTTTGAAGCGTTTGGCGCTTGGAAGCTTGGAACCCAGGATTAAACTGTAGAGACCACTTTCGTTGATGATCGTCTGATTTGGATTTCCTCTTCCTCTATTTCCGTCGGAAATCACGACGGTATTCTTGTCTTCATCCGCCACATGTGTAGCGAGTGCATCTCTTGTGTTGGAATATCCAAGTGTTTCAGCTACATCCTTACCAATGAACCATGGCTCACCGTTTATCTCGACTGTTCTTACTTCAAATTCTTCATTCTTAAATACTTGTACTTTTTTCATTAATCTCCTTTCTAAGTGTCTTTTTAGGACACTTATAATTAAAAAAAAAAAAAAAAAAAAAAAAAAAGGCTATATTAGCAAAATGGTGAACATATTTTAATATTGTACGAATATATGGACAGTAACAACAATTAAGCAGCATTATAATGTCAGCACATTCAAGGAGATGACATTAT
>NZ_JBQHWJ010000090.1:0-2948 GCF_052064035.1 Bulleidia sp. HCP3S3_C9
AAAGCCAAAAACCAGGAATAGCTATCTGATAGAAGACAGTTCTATTCCTGGTTTTACTGTTGTCTATAGAGATTACCAATTATCAATAGTGCTTAACTTAATGACATTGCTATTCAACACCACTTTTTTTCTCATTCTTCTTTTTTCAATGTCGATAAAAGATTTCTTATCAAACACAAAATGCTGTTTTCTTTTCACCTTCTGTTCTGCATATCTTGTTAAATCTTTTCCACCAGTAATTCCATTCATTTTTTTCAATAAAACAATCAAGCTTGCATTCATAACAAGCATAATGAGAAATGTCACAATAAAGGAAACAACAAACGGCCGATATGTCATTGTAAATTGAAATATATTTTTCCCAAAAGCAGCAAGCATCATACAAATCACTGCACTTACAAAACAAGTACAGCCCCAACAAATCAGCCATTGCTGAAATGATTGCATTACCATCAGCCGATTCAATTTATTCTTATTCAGTCCCAGACTTAACAAGACACGATTCCGATACAATTGCTTTGCAATCGTCGATAAACTGATACATATCAACAATAAAGCACTGATTGCACTCACGCTTAACAATGCTCCTCCATTTTCAACAATCTGTTCAAAAGAAAATATATTTTCCGGAAAACTATATTCATTAAAAATAATTTCACTTTTATTTGTCTCATGAATCAAAGCATCCAGTTCTTTCATTTCATTCTCATTCTTATATGCAGAGGAAAAGAAAAGATGTCGTTGCATTGGTTCACTATCACATTGTTTTGTAATAACAGAAAGCAAAGGATGATCATTACACAGCCAATTCGTTGAATATGTTTGAATGATTCCTGATAAAACATAGGACTTCTCGATCAACGTTCCATCAGTTACTTGTATTTTCAAATCAATGTTTTCTCCAATTTCATACGGAAGATGCAATAAATCCAACATTGCATATTCCATTACAACTTCATTTTCTTTTGTTGGAAAAGTTCCGTCAATTAATTGAAATTGTTCCAGATTCCAAAAGTTCTGATCAACTGTTCCAATATTCCCAATCTCTGAAGAATCATCACCAATAATTGTTCCGTATACAATCATCTCTCCACTTACCTTGATTGAAAGATGATTTTGTATTTTGTTTTCTTCACGTTCTGAAATATCAAAAGCTGCTTCATTATGAAAACCATAAATCATTTGTCTTTGATATTGTTTCTGTGCTTGAAAACTATCTAAAAGAAAAGAAGTAAAAAACAATAAAACAACGGATAGACACATTGCCACTACAACACTTTTCTCGCGGAAACATTTCCGTAATATATGATGATATTTCATAATGATTTACTCACTAATTTTCCATCTTCAATATGCAGTACAACATCAGCACTACGTGCTATATCTAAGTCATGTGTCGCTAAAATAATTGTTGGTTTTGTTAATTGTTTAATTTCAAGCAAAAAATTCAAAACTGATTCACTTGTTTTCTTATCCAGATTTCCTGTAGGTTCATCACAGAACAAATATTCCGGACGATTCATAAAGGCTCTGCCAATCGCACATCTTTGCTGCTGACCTCCAGAAAGCTGATCTGGATATTTGGATTGTATATCTGTCATTTGAAGTTTTTCCAATATAACATCACACCATTCCTCATCACATTTTTCTTCCAATAAAACAGTAGGCAAAAGAATATTTTCTCTCACTGTTAATTCTGGAAGTAATTGATAGTTTTGAAAAACAATTCCTGTTTTTTTCTTTATATGTTCAAGCTGTTGTTCATTCATTGTGGACAATGGCTGCTCATCATAAAAGATTTCACCTCGATCCGCTTTCAATAAGCCACTTAATAAATGAATCAATGTACTCTTTCCAGATCCACTTTTTCCAATCACACTATAAAAAGTATTCTCTTGAAATTCCGCAGAAATTCCTCTTACGGCATATGTTGCTTGTTGGGATTTTCCATATATTTTATGTATATTTTCACATCTTAAAGCACACATCCTGCCACCTCACTTTCTATAGTTTTAGAATAAACTGTACCACTTACAATCCACTTACATCATATGCTTCTTTCCCACTTAAAATTGGAAGATGTATTTCAAATACAACCTGTGAATAATCAAAATCGTTATATACAGAAAGTGTTCCATGGTGCTGTTCTACAATCAGTTTTGCCATATGTAATCCAATACCAAAATATTGATTATCATCTGTATAAAAGCGTTCAAATAGATGTGGCAAGATTGCTTCATCAACCAATATATTTTTAGTTATCACTTGTACATTAAAAAAAGCATTTCCATTTTCACACATGATCTCAACATCATCATTACCATGACTCAAAGAATTTTCAATCAATGTCAAAAGACATTCTTTCATCCATACATCATCACATTTCATAAACACACAATTTTCTTCTGCATTTTATTCGCAAGAGGAATGCATTCTTTTATGGCTTGTTTTATCAAGTAAATCATATTCTGATTTTCAAAATGAAAGCGAATCTGATTGAAAAATAATGTAATTAAATTCGACATCTTATCAATTTGCTCTTTTGAAACATTCAATGCATTCTTGTTTTCTTCTGTTTCTCTTATTGTTTCTAGAGATAATTTCAATCCAGTCAATGGTGTTTTTAACTGATGATATAAATGTTCTTCATATTGCATCATTTCTTTCTTGTTCGCTTCAGATTTATTTAGCAATTCACCATTTTCATTCAACAATATAGTATTTTGCTTTTGCAAATGATCCATTTCCTTTTCATCAGACTGGTTTTTCTTCAATAAAATCACACATCCCACACAACTCAATAATGCACCACCACAAAAACAAGGAATGAGATATTTCAATGTCATTAAGTTAAGGCATTGAACCAATTGAATCTCTAAAGTGCACTGCGCATTAACTTGCGTAGTGCTTTTTTTCTGCAATGAAATATTTTTCTCAGATATGAACAA
>NZ_JBQHWJ010000091.1:0-2905 GCF_052064035.1 Bulleidia sp. HCP3S3_C9
TCTGAATAACTGCTTAGACATTAACTTTCTTTGGCTCATTTATTATATCTTATTATTTTGTTCATTCACAAAAATAGCTAATCTGCAACCACACGATTGTAGATTAGCCGAAAAAAAATAATTCAAATATTTGGCATAAATATGCGATTTCAAAAGAAAAAGTAAAAAAAGTTTAAAAATTTTGACAAAAAGTATTGCATAACTGCAGATGACATGGTATATTAATTAAGCACTTCCGGTAAGGAGTGTTAAAGAAAAAAACATGGAGGTTTAGCTCAGTTGGGAGAGCATCTGCCTTACAAGCAGAGGGTCAGCGGTTCGAGCCCGTTAACCTCCACCATGTGCCGACTTAGCTCAATTGGCAGAGCAACTGATTTGTAATCAGTAGGTTGTAGGTTCGATTCCTATAGTCGGCACCATTTATTTCATGGAGACGTAGCGAAGTGGCTAAACGCGGCAGACTGTAAATCTGCTCCCTCTGGGTTCGGTGGTTCGAAACCACCCGTCTCCACCATTTTATTGGTTTGAAGTTTTATCAACCTGATACTGTCAGGCGGCCTATTGGGGCATAGCCAAGTGGTAAGGCAAGGGACTTTGACTCCCTCATCGTGAGTTCGAACCTCGCTGCCCCAGCCAATTTATTTACCACATATGTCTCGGTAGCTCAGGTGGTAGAGCAACTGACTTTTAATCAGTGGGTCGAGGGTTCGATTCCCTTCCGAGACACCATCTTATGCGAGTGTAGTTCAATGGTAGAACGGCAGCCTTCCAAGCTGCATACGTGAGTTCGATTCTCATCACTCGCTCTTGTAAAACCGCTTATGGCGGTTTTTTTCATATTTTGAAAATTGCTTTATGTACTTGTGATAATGCTTTATTGTTTTATCAGCAGAAGGATTTGAAGAAGGAATGATTCTAAGTAATCTTGCCTTTTTTTTTATGCAAATTGATAGACTGTTTTCCTTTTTGTCATTAAAATAGCTATTAAAAATGGAGGGGAATATGTCTGAAACAATAACAAAAACATATAGTACAAAAGAATTGTTGAAACGCTTTGTGCCATATCTATGGAAGTATAAGCGTATTTTATTTATGGATCTTTTTTGTGCTTCTTTAACAACACTGTGTGATATCGTTTTACCACGAATCATGTCTCAACTAACAAATACAGCTATGTATGATCCTTTATCCTTGACGGTTGAGCTTGTCGGGAAAATGGCGTTCTTTTATATTATATTAAGAATTGTTGATGCAGCAGCGTATTTCTTTATGTGCTCACAAGGTCATATCATGGGCGTATATATTGAAACAGATATGAGAAGTGATGCATTTGATCAATTAGAAAAATTATCAGATTCTTATTATGCAAATACTAAAATTGGTCAAATCATGGGTAGAATTACGTCCGATCTGTTTGATGTAACAGAATTTGCACATCACTGCCCTGAAGAGTTCTTTATTGCATTTATTAAGATCGTAGTATCTTTTATGATTCTTTGTTACGCATCTGTTCCTTTAACGATATTGATTTTTGCATGTGTTCCGTTTATGATTTTTGGATCAATTAAATTGAATCATAAATTTCGTGCAGCCACGAAAGAACAGCGTGTTCAAATTGGAGAACTCAATGCACAGGTGGAAGATTCTTTGCTTGGTGAAAAAGTAGTTAAGGCTTTTACTGCTGAAGATACGGAATTGAAAAAATTTGCAGATGGAAACGAACAATTGAAAACAATTAAAAAGAAACGTTACTATGCAATGGCAAATTTGAATATGTGTATTCGTCTATTTGATGGACTGATGTATAGCGTAACAATTATTGCGGGTGGTTTGTTCCTTGTATACGGAAAAATTAATGCTGGTGATCTTGTCATGTACATGTTGTATGTATCTACTTTGATTGCGACAATTCGCCGTCTTGTAGAATTTGCGGAACAATTTTCTCAGGGAATTACTGGTATTGAGCGTTTCTTTGAAATTATGGATACTCCAATTGATATCAAAGATGCAGAAGATGCAAAAGAATTGGAAGTTTCTGGTGGAGAAATTGAGTTTGATAATGTTTCTTTTGAATATCCAGACGATCATAATCGTGTATTACATGAATTAAGCTTAAAAATTAAATCTGGAGAAAATCTTGCTTTAGTTGGTGAAAGTGGCGGTGGTAAAACAACCATGGCTTCGTTGATCCCTAGATTTTATGATGTTACAAGTGGTGCGGTAAAAATTGATGGTCAGGATATCAAGAAAGTTACAATGAAGAGCTTGCGTGAAAATATTGGTATTGTTCAACAAGATGTGTATTTATTTTCTGGAACGGTTGCTGAAAATATTGCATATGGAAAACCAGGTGCAACAAGAGAAGAAATTATTCATGCGGCAAAACTTGCTGGTGCAGATTCATTTATCACAGAATTAAAAGATGGATATGATTCTTATGTCGGAGAGCGTGGGGTTAAACTTTCTGGTGGTCAGAAACAGCGCATTTCAATTGCTCGTGTGTTCTTGAAAAATCCTAAAATATTATTGTTAGATGAAGCAACATCTGCTTTAGATAACGAAAGTGAAATATTGATTGAAAACAGTTTAAAGAAATTGTCAGTTGGAAGAACAACTTTAACAATTGCTCATCGACTGACAACAATTCAACATGCCGATCGAATTATTGTTTTAGGAAAAACAGGTATTGTTGAAGAAGGAAATCATGAACAGCTATTAGAAAAGAAAGGTGTGTATTACCGCCTTTGGAATGGTATTGCTTTAGAAGAAGTGAGTTGATCTCACTTCTTTTTTATGGGTGTGCCGGGCATGGCGCTAATTCAGTCAGAGATAAACTGACCACAGGTCTTTACCGCCAAGTGTAGTAAACCACAAGCTGTTGGCAGTGATGCCATGAGTGAAGGAA
>NZ_JBQHWJ010000092.1:0-2895 GCF_052064035.1 Bulleidia sp. HCP3S3_C9
CCCCGTCAATTCCTTTATGTTTCACACTTGCGTGCATACTCCACAGGCGGAATGCTTATCGCGTTAGTTTCGGCACCGGGTCGCCCCGATACCTAGCATTCATCGTTTACAGCGTGGACTACTAGGGTATCTAATCCTATTTGCTCCCCACGCTTTCGTGCCTCAGCGTCAGTCTCTGTCTAGGTAGCCGCCTTCGCCACCGGTGTTCCTCCATATATCTACGCATTTTACCGCTACACATGGAATTCCACTACCCTCTCCAGTACTCTAGCCTGCCAGTATCTATGGCTTTATGGGGTTGAGCCCCACGCTTTCACCATAAACTTAACAGGCCGCCTACGCACCCTTTACGCCCAATAATTCCGGATAACGCTCGCTACCTACGTATTACCGCGGCTGCTGGCACGTAGTTAGCCGTAGCTTTCTGGTAAGGTACCGTCACTCACCTATTCTCTAGATGCCGTTCTTCCCTTACAACAGAGCTTTACAATCCGAAGACCTTCATCACTCACGCGGCGTTGCTCGGTCAGGGTTGCCCCCATTGCCGAAAATTCCCTACTGCTGCCTCCCGTAGGAGTCTGGGCCGTGTCTCAGTCCCAATGTGGCCGTTCAGCCTCTCAGCCCGGCTATGCATCATCGCCATGGTGGGCCGTTACCTCACCATCCAGCTAATGCACCGTAAGCCCATCCACCAGTGTCTCTCTCCTTTAATACACAGACCATGCGGTCTGTGTACCTATCCGGTCTTAGTCCCCGTTTCCAGGGATTATCCCGGTCTTCGTGGGCAGGTTGCTTACGTATTACTCACCCGTTCGCCTCTATTTCCGTCCAGCAAGCTGGACTTCTATCGATCGACTTGCATGTATTAGGCACGCCGCCAGCGTTTATCCTGAGCCAGGATCAAACTCTTCATTTGATTAGCTCTTCTATTGTGACAGCCTGTCGCTGTCTTTCTTGCATAAACTTATTGACGTTCGTTGTTTCTTGTAATGTGTCTATTTCCTGTTCAGTTTTCAAAGAACTTCCTCACTGCCCTTTCGAACAGTGCTCGATGAGTATATCATCTTCCCGCTTCCTCTGTCAACATGTTTTTTCGCTTTTTTTGTTTCCATGTCTCACACTTCTCTGCGGCCTATTGAATATACTCTCTTTCCTCTCTCTTTGCAAGGAAAATTTCATTTATTTTTTCTTCAAATGCTATTTTTTCGCTCCAGTATTAAAAAAGTAGTAGAATACCTGTATTAGAAAGAAGGTAAATTTATGGCTTGTACAACAATATTAGTAGGTAAAAAAGCAAGTAATGATGGATCAACAATGATTGCTAGAAACGATGACGGTTTCTATGATGTAAAAGAATTAGTAGTCATTGATCCAAAGAAACAATCTCGCAAATACAAATCTGTGATTTCACATGTTGAAATCGAGCTTCCTGAAGATGGATTGTCATATACATGTTCACCAAATGTTGATAAAAAAGAAGGTGTCTGGGCTGCAGCTGGCATCAATGAAGAAAATATTGGCATGACTGCAACGGAAACAATTACAAGTAATGCACGAACTCTGGGAGCTGATCCTCTTGTAAAGTATAAAAAAGCAAAAAGTAAAAAAGAAAAAGATGTTATTGGTGGTATTGGAGAAGAAGATCTTGTTGTTCTAGTACTCCCATATATTCATTCTGCAAGAGAAGGTGTCATTCGTTTAGCATCGCTGATAGAAAAATATGGGACTTATGAATCTAATGGTATTGCTTTCAATGATAAAGATGAAATCTGGTGGTTTGAATCTATTGGTGGTCATCATTGGATTGCTAGAAAAGTTAAAGATGAAGAATATGTCATTATGCCTAATCAATTTGGTCTTGATCGATTTGATATTGATGATGCCTTTGGTGAGCAGAAAGAAAACATGTGTTCAAAGGACTTGAAGGAATTTATTTCAGATAATCATTTAGATACAAATAATGATGGAGAGTTTAATCCAAGATTGATCTTTGGATCTCACTCTGATCAAGATCATGTATACAATACACCTCGTGCATGGTATATGGCTCGATACTTCAATCCAAGAACATATATCTGGGATGGTGAAAACGCAGACTTTACTCCAGAAAGTGACGATATTCCTTGGGCAATGGTTCCAGAAAGAAAAATCACTGTCGAAGACGTGAAATATATTCTCTCATCCTATTATCAAGGAACAGAATATAATCCATATTCTTCATCTCATTCTGATAAAAAAGGCATGTACAGAACAATTGGTATCGCAAGAACAGGATTCATGTCTATTAATCAGATCAGAAATGAATTACCTGATGAAATTCGTGCTATTGAATGGATTTGCTTTGGTCCAAACCCTTTCAATGTTGTGATTCCATTCTATACAAACACTAAAAAGTTGCCAAAATATGTAAGTGGAACAACATTAGATGTAGATTCCAACAGTTTCTATTGGGTAAGTAGATTGATTGGTGCATTAGCTGACGCAGATTATGCAGCATCCATTCAGCTTGTAGAACGCTATCAGGGTACAGTAGCCGCAAGAGCACATGAAATTATACGCTGTTACGATCAAAAGATAATGGAATCAAATAACTATTCACTCATTGATGAAGCAAATGAAGCAATAGCTGAAATGGCAAAGGAAGAAGCAACAAAAGCATTGAATAACGTATTGCTTGAAAGAAGCAAACATATGAAATGTAACTATAATCGAGCTGATAACTAAAAAATTCAAACATAGCTAAAAAAGAGTAGAGAAACAGCATTCCCTACTCTTTTTCATATTAAAAAAATAAAAAAAAGCAAAGACCTGGCAACGTGCTCGATTCACCGTAAGGCTATTTTTGCCGCTGATGTGCTTAACTTCTGTGTTCGGGATGGGAACAGGTGTGACCAC
>NZ_JBQHWJ010000093.1:0-2778 GCF_052064035.1 Bulleidia sp. HCP3S3_C9
TAAGTAATAAATGAATTTTTGAAAGTCATCTGATGTGCTGGCTTTTTTCTTTTGACTAAAATTGGCGATTTTCTCCTGACCCGGAATGGTTAAATTAACCTGACGCTAACAATATAAACTAGTTCTATTAATTTATACAAAGAATTTTATTAACTTTCTTTGGTACTTTTATTATATCGTATTATTCTGCTCATTCATAAAAATAGAAATATACCTATGTTTTAAAAAATTTAACATGCATGTGTTTCAAGATTACAAGACAATAATTCTATTTCCGATTCATCAAAGTGATAAGCGATAAGTTGTCCCTTCCATACCCGAACGATGCTGGAATAATCCATAAATTCCCAATACAGCAAAAAAAAGTATACAATCTTTCGACTGTATACTATTTCCAATGGTGGTCCCAGGCAGAATCGAACTGCCGACACAAGGATTTTCAGTCCTTTGCTCTACCGACTGAGCTACAGGACCATTGGTTGCGAGGGAAGGATTTGAACCAACGACCTCCGGGTTATGGGCCCGACGAGCTACCAGGCTGCTCTACCTCGCGACAAGATATTTTTTGAGAAAAGCGGAGGAACTGGGATTCGAACCCAGGCGCCGGTTGCCCGACCTACCGGTTTTCAAGACCGGACCCTTCAACCACTTGGGTATTCCTCCATGTAAGTGGACCCTGAAGGACTCGAACCTTCGACCAGTCGGTTATGAGCCGACAGCTCTGACCAACTGAGCTAAGGGTCCAAGTTTGAGCTTTTCTCAAAAGTTATGGTAGCGAGGGTGAGACTCGAACTCACGATCTTCCGGGTATGAACCGACCGCTCTAGCCAACTGAGCTACCTCGCCATAACATGGTCGGGATGGCAGGATTCGAACCTGTGACCCCTTGATCCCAAATCAAGTGCACTACCAAGCTGTGCTACATCCCGATGAATATGGTGCGCCGGACAAGAGTCGAACTCGCAACCTTTTGATTCGTAGTCAAATGCTCTATCCAGTTGAGCTACCGGCGCGTTTTGCACTGAACAGTGCCTAAATAATATATCAAACTTTCTTGAAGAATGCAAGTGTTTTTTTAAACATTTTTTTCATTCTTTTTTAACCAAACCCTTGGCGCTTGTTTATTATAGCAAATATATTTTATTTGTATAGTTTTATTTTTAATTATTTTTTACATTCATTTTCAAAGTTATATTTTCTGCATAAATATGCGTTAAAAAAAATGAGCAGATTTTGCTCATTTTTTCTAAGACCAGAAGATCCAGTTAACAATATAGCCAGATATTACTGCTACTAAAGTAAATGGAACACCAATTCTCATAAAATCTTTTGTACTGACTTCATACCCTTCTTTTTGAAGAATACCAATTCCTGTGATATTTGCAGAAGCTCCTACTGGTGTCAGGTTTCCACCAAGCGTAGCTCCAATCAATAAGCCAAAATACAGAAGATATGGTTCTACACCCATTGATGAGGCAATACCACTGACAACAGGAAGCATTGTTGCAACATATGGAATATTATCAACAAAAGCACTTATTACAACAGAAGCAAATACGATTAACGTATACATGCCAAATAAAGAATTACCGCCAACTTTAACAAACGCTTCTGCAATCGCATCAATTACACCTGCTTCCGTAATACCGGCAATAACAATAAACAACCCAGCTAATAACAGTAATGTCTGATAATCAAACTTTTCTTTAAAGATTTCTACAAGAAATGCTGTACTCTTTTGACGAATACTTTCATATATACATCCAATTACCGCAAATGCCATACAGATCAAACCATTTGTAATTGATGGCTTATCTGGAAACTGACTGGCAAAAATCAGAGACAGCACAACACCAATCATCAATACAGATGGAACATGATCTTCTACAACTGTTGTAACTTCCTGATGTACTGGATCACTGTTTTTTCTAAAGATATATAGAAGAATAGGAATTGTCATCAATGCCCCTACTTCTGTAGGCAGACAGATTGATGGTCTTCCTAAAAACACAAAGAAATCATTAAAACTCATATTTGCTGCAGCACCTAGAAGAATACTTGTCGTATCTCCAACAAGTGTTGCTGCACCCTGCAGGTTACTTGATACCGCAATAGAAATAATAACCGGTACTGGATTTGTATCTAGTTTTCTACATACTTCCAATCCAATTGGTGCAACCATCAAGACAGTCGCAACATTATCTACAAATGCACTGACGACTCCTGCAAATAAAGACAAGGCAACAACTGCCCACTTTACATTCGGAACAATCTTCAATAGCTTTTCAGCCATTCTCATAGACATGTTACTTTCAATAAACAACTCCACAACAATCATGATGCCTGAAAGCATCAAAATAATATTCCAGTCAACCGCAAAGAACACTTTTGAAACAGGCAATATCCCTGTCACCACAAAAATACATGCAGTTACTAACGCTGTAATATATCGATAATC
This sequence comes from Bulleidia sp. HCP3S3_C9, assembly GCF_052064035.1. Classification (NCBI taxonomy): domain Bacteria; kingdom Bacillati; phylum Bacillota; class Erysipelotrichia; order Erysipelotrichales; family Erysipelotrichaceae; genus Bulleidia; species Bulleidia sp. HCP3S3_C9. Next base: position 2,459 of record NZ_JBQHWJ010000093.1, read on the forward strand.
TGGAAGCGCCAGTAGGCACACGTACATTCCAGCAAATAAAATCAACGCAAACGTCATATAATCCCCCTTCAATCTCGAATATTCTATCAAAATCCATACAAAAAGAAATATACACTTCAGCATTTTTGAAAAATTATTAATTTTGTATTAATAGACGTGCAATTTAAGCATGGATAACGGATAATTATCTTATAAAAACGCAGGAGAACAAGTGTGAAACATTATGCTAAGTAGCAGACATGACAAAAAGAAGTGGTTATCCACTTAGTTAAATTCAAGATGAAGAAGAGATAAGTTTAGATGTATCAAATCCTTGAGAT
>NZ_JBQHWJ010000094.1:0-2655 GCF_052064035.1 Bulleidia sp. HCP3S3_C9
CTACACAAGAAAGGCCAGGAATCACTAGTACTCCTGACCTATTCATCATATACCTGTATATTTGGTTATTCGATCAGGACTAGTTTCTTCCTGATTTCATAATAGAAAAAAGGCTACACAATTTCTTGTGCAACCTATATATATCCATCATTGAAGCTTTTTTTGCTTAACTTAATGACATTGATGGCAATGAAACCTTTTTTTGCAGCTGGAAACAAATTTTTTCAATGAGCAACCATCCTACCTTGTTTGCTCACAGAAAAACTGATAGTTTTCCAAAGGGCAGAAAAATAACAGTTTGCTTTTCTTCATTATATTACCTGTTTTTAATAAATTAGTTCTTTCTGTATATCAACTACATTTAATTTAATAACATACAATCCATCACTTTGGTAATTCTTCTACACCCTGTTTACTCGTTAAAAAATGTAAAAAAATCCGTCAGCTTTCTTACAGGGTTAAAAAGTTAACGGATCATATTTTATAAATAGTGCGATAAACTGAAATAAACGCGTGCTTTTATAGCTCGCCTCTCAAACGTGCTTCTATATCAGATGCCGTGTATAACACATCCGTTACAATTACCCTTTCGTCACGGATTGTGTAAAATACTGAATAATTATCGACGAGCATTCTACGCAACTCCATTCTCTTTTCTGGCTCAGAATCCATAATCCCAAATCGTTCCGGGAAAGTATCTAATGTAAGTATTTCATCAGCAATGCGATTATATTGCCCCATTGCATTATCCGGAGCAAGCAAATCTATAGCAATATAATTGTATATATCTTCCATATCCTGCAAAGCTTCTTTTGTAATCTCTACCTTATATTGCTTCATTAATGCCTCGCTCTAAATGCCACAAACGCACTGGCTGCATCCTCAACATTTCCTTTCTCTATATCGGCATATCCTTTTTCTAACTTTTGATGAATCTGTGTAGCAGACATCATATCTGCATTCACTGAATTAGCTGCTTTTGGTAATACAACAGAAAAGGGAATTCCTCCTACTAATGATATTTGTTTTAAATACATATCTATAGCAGTAGCCATTGGTATCCCTAATTGTGCCAATACACTTTCTGCATTTTCTTTTACATCTGGATTTACTCTTATATTTAATGTTGCTGTTTTCCCCATAGAATACACCTCCACCTTTCTTTTATTGTAACGTCTTTTGCGTTACAAGTCAATCTATGAAATATATTTTCGCTGTCTACGCTTAGCAACTACCATTACTGACAGTCACCCAGGACTCGCTACTGGCGGTTGGTTAGACCTTACCAGACAGGCATTCCACCTGCTAGACTACTCGCCCTTATCTGGGCGCACAATTCCGATTTATCTAAATCTTTCTTATAGGATGCCGAATGACTGTTTTCCATTTTTCCGGTGCAACCTTTCTTGCATCCGACAAATATATTTCATGATGTAGTCTTTGACTATTCATATCATTCGCATATCCATTTTGTTTTAAATATTCATCCATAAGTGCAACTGTAGCTGGTTCATCATCAAAAGATCCTAAGTGCATGATTTGAACACATAAACCTTCATCAATCGTCAAAAACTCTGCCGAGGAACAATCTATTTTTTTCTTTTTAGTTGCTGTTTCAACAGCCCATTCAAAATCTTTTTCATTCACAAAATCAGGCAATCGAATGACTGAAATCCAATGAAATGAATCTTTATCTGCATAATTCACACCATCTATATCATCCTGCCACCAGAATCCTTCTAGTGGTGGAACTACATATTCAAAGAATCCTTCAATTTTATAATCCGTCTTATAACTCATTCTCAAAGTATAAGCAATCGCATACAATACGCCAATTGCCTGCTGATATGCTCCACCTTCTTCATTTGGATTGCCCTCTCCTCTGACCGCAATGTAATTTGCTTCAGGAACATTTACAATCACAGGTTTATTTTTAGGCATATAAAATTCTTTATATTCTTTCTTAAAATCAAAAGCCATAATTACTCCTTAAATTTCAATTTAACAAACTAACCTCTTTACTCTTTCAACATAATCATCTGCATGATTTATGCTAATATCTCCGTGATAATATCCTTGTAATACTTCAAGTTCACTATTTGGTATTAAACGAACAATTTTAGTTGCTGATTTTTTCATAATAGGTCTTTCTTTACTTCCAACTAATACGAGGGTCTTTGCTTTAGTATGCGGTAAAGTGTTTTTTACTTCATAATTAGAATTTGACTTCATAAAAGCAATTAAATTATCTTTTGCAATTTTACAAGTATCTTCATAATATAGAGCAAACAAGCTTTTTTTTAGTTTCAAACTTTTAAATTGTAGTTTTGAAAACCACTTTTTACTTATCAAACAATGTGATAAATTAAATATTGGCTCTATCATTTTACAGGTAAAGTTCATTGGAATTACCAAAGCACTTTCAATAATAGCACATTCACATATATTAGGATTTTTAGATAATATTTCTAATAAAATTTGTCCGCCTAATGACAACCCTCCAGTTAGTTTTACTTTTCCATTATAATTTTTATTTATAAAATTTATCATAACTGACCACCTGATTCAAAAAAGTTCAGAAATCTCTTTAGTGTCCGCTTTTTAGTACAATAAAATCATATTGCTGGATATACACTTTAACTGCGAGGTAAAAGT
>NZ_JBQHWJ010000095.1:0-2632 GCF_052064035.1 Bulleidia sp. HCP3S3_C9
TTACCTCGCAGTTAAAGTGTATATCCAGCAATATGATTTTATTGTACTAAAAAGCGGACACTAAAGAGATTTCTGAACTTTTTTGAATCAGGTGGTCAGTTATGTATTTTTTTACCTTCCTTAAATTACTAACTTTATTATAACATTTGTATTTTTGCTGATGAAAAACCAACTATCAACATCGTGAAACATACCCATTTCCAAATCCATTGCACTAACTCACATCCAACTTAAAATGCATATTCACCATTTCATTTAACTGGTGTGCGATATCTTTAAATGTCTTATTCAAATCTAGTGTCTTAACGGCGATCTGGTTTACCCATTTACGGAACAGTACCGCACGCTCGGAATTGACCTTGAATCCTACGGCAATGATCATTTGAAGGCTATAGTGCTTGGTATCGCGTGTTACCTGGCGAGAGCCTTCGGTTTGAACTATTCGGAAATTCCGAATAGTTGCGGCCTCTTCCAATTCACTATCCGCGTATATTTTTTTAATATGTTCATTTATCGTTGGTAAACCAACATCATACAATGTAGCCATCATCTTCTGTGTCAGCCATATATTCTCATCCTCATAGCGCATCTCTTTGCTGTCCTGTTGATCACCTACAGAGGCAACATAAGTCAGGTATTCCGCTGCACTGAAACGAATGGTTATTTCGTCGTTTTTCTTTTTCAATAGGAGGCCTCCCTTCTAAGTTCAATATTTTTGCCTGCCCAACCTATTCTCAATACTATTATCTACTTAACTATAAAAATCAGATAGATTGCTGGGGATTATTGTTTTTTCTACACTTGATTTTTGGATACCAAAACACCGAAAAAGCCTTATATTTTAAGCATATTCACACTATCAATTGTGCACTTTAGTCAACAGAATCACATTTTCCACATGTTTTGTAAATGGGAAGTTATCTACAGGAACAATCTTTTTTATTTGATAATGCTTTAAGAAAGCAATATCTCTTGCCTGTGTTGATGGATTACATGAGATATAAACAATCTTGTCTGACTTTAAATGATCCAATTGCTTCATAAATTTTTCTGTAAATCCATTTCTAGGTGGATCTAAGAATACAACATTTGGAGAATCCTCTAACTGTTCAATAAATTCTTCACTGTCACATGCAATAAACTGTGCATTCTTAATACCATTTCTTTTCGCATTACCAATCGCATCACGAATAGAATCTTCATTGATTTCAACTCCTAAAACAAATGATGCTTTCTTAGATGCAATCAATGAAATTGTTCCAATACCGCAGCACATATCTAGTACAGTATCTGTACTCTTAAGCTGTGCCATCTGAATCGCAGTGGAATAAATCTTTTCTGTCTGTACTGGGTTTACCTGATAGAACGTATTTGTTGAAATACGGAATCTTGTATGCATGATTTCATCTTCAATGAAACCTTTTCCATACAACACATGATTCTTTTTGCCAAGTACCATAGAAGTATCATCACTGTTATGATTCAATACAATAGATTTAATTTCAGGATGCATTCTCACCATTTCTTTAACAAATGCATTACTTCCAGGAAGATTCTTGCTACCAATAACAATTGTTAATAGAACATCATTTGTTGCGTGAGAAATACGAATATATGCATGTCTTAAAACACCTCTGCCAGTATCTTCATCATATGATTCAATATGCATCTTTGTTGCTAAAGAACACATATCACGCAAGATATCATTTGCTTTCACATGCTGGATCAGACACATTTTCGTATCAATGACTTTATGTGTATTTTCTTCATACATGCCACATTTAATGACACCATCTCGATTATGAGAAAACGTTGCATAGATCTTATGTCTATAATGGTATGGTTCTTTCATACCAATGACAGGTTCAACATTGTTTTTTGGAAACAATGATTGAATATATTCTTTTTTATTTTTGAGCTGATCTGCATATTCAGTATTAATATATGCACACCCACCACATTTCTTATACACTGGACAATATTTCATATAATTACCTCCGCAAAAGTCTGTACTGTATGATCATGAAGTTTCTTGAGTCTTTCATATGATTGATGTCCCAAAGAAACCAATGTAATATTTTGAATACCTAAAGCTGCAGCCGTTTCATAGTCCGCATTTGTATCACCAATATACATGCATTCACTGACATCTATATTAGTATCTTCTAGCCAACGCAAGCCATTTTCCACTTTACTGCCACCAATAAGATCATTCACACCCATAATACTTGTAAACAATGTATCAATACCTAATCTATGACATTGACTAACAAGTGCCTGATGCTCACAAGAAGAAAGAATAATATTCTGATACCCTTTTTCTTTTGCTTCCTGTAGTTTATCCAATACGCCTTCATTCAAAGTACATTCAGAAAAGTATTTTTCATATAGACCATAGAATTCTACACCAACATCATGAAAAGATTCATTTTCAAATGTATACCCAATTTGTCTATAATAGTCTTCCATAGGAACACTAAATAAAGACTTATAGTCATCTAATGTGTAATCTGCTTTTAAGCCTCCCTAATAAGTCAAATGTTATTTAGCTTATTTAAGCCATTTTTTAGTACTTATTTTGATATAAGCCAATAGGTTATGGATATTTCTTGCATCGATGTGCTGAATTATA
>NZ_JBQHWJ010000096.1:0-2598 GCF_052064035.1 Bulleidia sp. HCP3S3_C9
TCCTTCTTCAAGCTGTAATGGTTCCATTTCATAATTTGTGATGATCCTCTGGGTCAGCGGCTCATGCGATGCCAGGCGCAGTGTATTATTCAGCTGTGGAAGACCTGCCAGAATAATGACCGCCTTGTTTACTGAATCCATTTCGAAATTGAACAGAATCTTCAAATCATTCAGCGTTGCGCTCTTCATATAATTTGCTTCATCAAATATGAATACAGGAGTCATTCTCTTTTCAATGACAAATCTGTCGATTGCGTTCTGGATTGTTCGGAAATTTTCATTTTTTCTGAATCTCGGCTCATACCCGAGCTCTTCTGCGATCATTCTGTAAAACTCCATCACTGTAAGAGTTGAAAGAGAGATGTATACAACCTTGTACGCAGCCGGATTGAGAGATCTGGCCCAGTTTCGAATTGCCGTTGTTTTTCCCATTCCCGGCTGTCCTGTAATCAATCCAAATCCTTTTACCTGATCCAGATAATTCAGCCGGCTGATGACCTCTCGATACTGAGATGTTTCAATCAGAAATGATTTCTGACTCTTTGTATACGGATTGAATTCAAATCCATATCTGCTGATGTAATCCATTATCAATTTCCTCCGGACATTTTGAAACTCGTTCTATGAAATGTAGAGTTTGCTTTCTTGTCCAACAATTTAATTTCTTCCAGTTCTCCATTTCTTCTGTCGACTGAATAGATTTTTGAAAGATCTGGTGAATATCTGAGCAGAAGCTTCTGTCCTGCGTATTTATAATTTACTTCATATTCTTTATCATCCAGAGTAATGACATTATCTCTGGACACTCTTCTTTCGGCTTCAAGCAGGAATGTTTTTTCAATTCTTTCTTCGTCCATACGAATGATCAGTGATGATTCTTCAAAGAATCTGTCCTGAGGTGTCCTGCCATTCAGAGAACTGTGCGGGCTCTGATTGTATTTCTGAACCCAGTGCATCAGGCTGTCTCTGAGATCATCGAGTGATTCAAAATCATGCATGTTCAGCTTTGACATCCATTGATCCTTCATCGTCCGGAACCAGCGCTCAATTTTTGCTTTCCCCGTCGGAGTATAAGGGGGTGCGTAATTGACGACCGTTCCCATACGGGCTCCAAGAAGTTCCATCTGGTGAGATCTGTAGTTGGCTCCATTGTCAAACTTCAATGTCTTGGGCTTCCCGAATTTAATGACTGCTGAACGGATGACGCTCATGAGATTTACAAAGTTGTCATTGAAAAACACATCGATTCCGACAATGAACCTTGACGCATCATCAATCAATGCGATGATCCATACTTTCTTTTTCTCTTTTCCAATTTTTAAATATGGTCCAACACTTGAATCTCCATACCATACTTCATTGATATGTTCCAGCTCATATCGTCTGAACTCTTTGATGACATAATTTTCCTGCCGTTTAAGACTGTTGACATATCTTGTAATTGTAGAAAGTGAAATATCTCCTTCCCTGATCGTATGGTTATCGATAAGCTTCTGATAAATGAGTGTACAGGGCAGACGGGGATATTCTTTATGAAGATAGTTGATCTGTGTCCTGACCTCATCATCCATTTTTCTGGAATGTCCACAGTCACTTCTTCTTTCAGGTTTCAAGCCATCCAGTCCGTCTGCCTGATAGTTTTGATAGTATCTTCGTATCGTATATTCACTGTACGTCACAGCCTTGCCTCCAGGATTTGTGTAAGTCTTTAATGAAGCATCACGAAAAAAACCTGCGCGTTCCTTATCTGACATTTCAGAAGCAGTGACAAGAGGTGCAATGATTCCGTAACGGAACAAAGCTATTTTTTCTCTATATATTTCATCCATGTATTGAAATACCTCCTATGACTAGAAGATAGTTCAAACATAAACCTGTAGGAAGGCCATTCTAAGTGGTGATGTGAATAAGTATTACAGGCTGGCATCTAATCTGCATAAACTGCAGCCTGTGATTCAGAAAGCACAGTTCACAGAGACTGTCATCACTGATAGAAATGTTAAAGCTCAGCAGCCTCTGTCTCCAGAAAAGAGTAAATCTTCTTTTTATGTTTCTGATATCTTCCATAGTGATCCAGTACTTGTTTTTGATATTGTCGTCTGTTTCACTGGATTCAATGATTTCAACTGTATCAGACAGAGAAACATGTGAATAGGGAATTATTGATTTTGGAAGGATTGCATGCGTTTTTCTGCAGCTTTTACATATCACGCGTTTTATTAGGATACGATCATCTGCCTGTTCTTCATACAATTCCCGCTTCAGGTGTCTTGAATAATAGCTGTGTACTTTGAATCCTACCTGTTTACAGGCAGAACATTTAACAGCTTCTATTCTTAATGAATTGGATAATTCATCATAATATGCCTGATCTATATCACTATTGACGCAATCATCATATGCAATTATCATAATATTGTTTTTAGGGAATAGAGGTTAGAGACAGACTGGGGAGTTTATATCGTGCCTCTATTTTTTTTATTCCTTTCTCCTTGCTTCTAATCATACAGAAAATGCAGATATTTTGACTATGATTTAGTCTTTTCTCTGCATCGTTTTTTTATTTAATTTGAATATATTATTGGTTTTATGTGTATT
>NZ_JBQHWJ010000097.1:0-2457 GCF_052064035.1 Bulleidia sp. HCP3S3_C9
GGAGCCGAAGCGAAAGCGAATCTTAAGAGGGTGGCAAGTACGATGAGATAGACCCGAAGCCGTAGTGATCTAGTCATGAGCAGGTTGAAGGCTGGGTGAATCCAGCTGGAGGACCGAACCGACCCCCGTTGAAACGTTGGCGGATGACTTGTGACTAGCGGAGAAATTCCAATCGAACACGGCGATAGCTGGTTCTCCCCGAAATAGCTTTAGGGCTAGCGTTGAACGAATCTACCCGGAGGTAGAGCACTGAAAATATGCGGGCGGCACCTAGCCGTACCAAATGTTATCAAACTCCGAATGCCGGGCAAGAATATTCAGCAGTCAGACTGTGGGTGATAAGGTCCATGGTCAAAAGGGAAACAGCCCAGATCATCAGATAAGGTCCCAGAATCTACGCCAAGTGGAAAAGGATGTGGAGACGCGCAAACAGCTAGGAGGTTAGCTCAGAAGCAGCTATCCTTGAAAGAGTGCGTAACAGCTCACTAGTCGAGTATCTCTGCGCCGAAAATTAACCGGGGCTAAGCGTAGTACCGAATCTATGGATTTGTGCAGAAATGTATAAGTGGTAGGGGAGCGTTCCAAACAGCATAGAAGGCATACCGAAAGGAGTGCTGGAGCGTTTGGAAGTGAGAATGCCGGTGTGAGTAGCGAGATGCAGGTGAGAATCCTGCACACCGATAGACCAAGGTTTCCAGGGGAAGGTTCGTCCGCCCTGGGTAAGTCGGGACCTAAGACGAGGCAGAAATGCGTAGCCGATGGACGACTGGTTTATATTCCAGTACCCGCGATACAACTGAAGGAGTGACGGAAAAGGTTACCTCGAGCCCTTAATGGATTGGGCAGGACAGAGAGGAGCAGGCAGCAGGCAAATCCGCTGCAGGATGCAGAGCTCTGGACCGAATGAACGAGCGATCAAGTAGTGAAGAGAGAGATACCAGTTCCCGAGAAAAGCTTCTAAGGCTAATTGTATAGCGGCCCGTACCAAAACCGACACAGGTGGTCAAGGCGAGTAGCCTGAGGTGAGCGAGAGAACTGTTGCCAAGGAACTCGGCAAACTGACCCCGTACGTTAGCAATAAGGGGTGCTCGAAAGAGCCGCAGTGAATAGGCCCTAGCAACTGTTTAACTAAAACATAGCTCTCTGCCAAGCCGCAAGGCGAAGTATAGGGGGTGACACCTGCCCGGTGCTGGAAGGTCAAGGGGATTTGTCAGCGCAAGCGAAGCATTGAACCGAAGCCCCAGTGAACGGCGGCCGTAACTATAACGGTCCTAAGGTAGCGAAATTCCTTGTCAGGTAAGTTCTGACCCGCACGAAAGGTGTAATGATTTGGGCACTGTCTCGGCAGCAGACTCGGTGAAATCTTAGTACCTGTGAAGATGCAGGTTACCCGCAACTAGACGGAAAGACCCCATGGAGCTTTACTGCAGTCTGCTATTGAGTTTCGGTTGGATATGCACAGGATAGGTGGGAGACGATGAGACGTGGATTTCGGTCTACGAGGAGTCACTGTTGGGATACCACTCTTATTCAACTGGAATTCTAACTGATATCCGTGATCCGGATACAGGACCGTGGCAGATGGGCAGTTTGACTGGGGCGGTCGCCTCCCAAAGAGTAACGGAGGCGCACAAAGGTACTCTCAGAATGGTTGGAAATCATTCAGCGAGCGCAAACGCAGAAGAGTGCTTGACTGCGAGACATACAGGTCGAGCAGGGACGAAAGTCGGTGTTAGTGATCCGGCGGTGCAGAATGGAATGGCCGTCGCTTAACGGATAAAAGCTACCCTGGGGATAACAGGCTGATCTCGCCCAAGAGTTCACATCGACGGCGAGGTTTGGCACCTCGATGTCGGCTCATCGCATCCTGGAGGTGAATTCGCTTCCAAGGGTTGGGCTGTCCGCCCATTAAAGCGGTACGCGAGCTGGGTTCAGAACGTCGTGAGACAGTTCGGTCCCTATCTGTTGTGGGCGTTGGAAATTTGAGGAGAGCTGCCCCTAGTACGAGAGGACCAGGGTGGACGTTCCTACGGTGCACCAGTTGTCACGCCAGTGGCACAGCTGGATAGCTGAGAACGGACCGGATAAACGCTGAAGGCATCTAAGCGTGAAACCGACTCCAAGATTAGATTTCCCATTGTTTCAAACAAATAAGACCCCTTGAAGACGACGAGGTTGATAGGTCAGGGATGTAAGTACAGTGATGTATTGAGTTGACTGATACTAATAGGTCGAAGGTTTATTCACGCGAGAGAACACAGCGACTTGAAGAAAGAGTTATAGGTTTGTAGAGAGATTGTTATTCAGTTTTGAAGGAATGACCTTCAGAAGTAAAGATCTGGTGACGATAGCGATGTGGTCACACCTGTTCCCATCCCGAACACAGAAGTTAAGCACATCAGCGGCAAAAATAGCCTTACGGTGAATCGAGCACGTTGCCAGGTCTTTGCTTTTTTT
>NZ_JBQHWJ010000098.1:0-2448 GCF_052064035.1 Bulleidia sp. HCP3S3_C9
TTGTTCATATCTGAGAAAAATATTTCATTGAAGAAAAAAAGCACTACGCAAGTTAATGCGCAGTGCACTTTAGAGATTCAATTGGTTCAATGCCTTAACTTAATGACATTGCTGATTTCAGAATGCTTAGCGTTTCCGCGAGAAATATTCGCAGTGCGGGCGGGTTATCAGCCTGCCAGGCTCTTGGGGAGGTACTCCCCCTATTTAGACCTGTATTCAGACCAGTTCATTGACTGAGGAAGAATACGATTGCTTATTGCCTTGTCATCAGCCAGGAAGACTATCTTTGCTGTCTTGTCAGCCTTTGCTCTGTTGCATGACAGATGTGCAAGCTGAAGATTGTCTATGTCTGAAGGATGTCCGCCTTTAGAAACAGGAACAATATGATCAATCGTTGCAGACATAGGATGAGGAAACTTCAGAGAGAAGTCCACAGGCCTGCCACATAAAGCACAGACAGTCTGTGTTGCATAGATTCTCTTCTTGTTCTTATCGAATGCTGCACGGTGTGTTCCGTCTTTATCTGGTCTGAATCTAGCACCAGAGGTACCTCTTCTAACCATGTGTTATCTTTCTCGACAAGTAAACCTTGCGCCAGTGTGTGTAAGCTGGACATCTCCCAGGAGCGTTACAGTGACTGCGAATGTCGCACTGTCCACACGGTGACTTTACGTCCTTGTTCAGTTGTTTAAGTTTGTTTACATGCTTTTCCATAGTCATCTCTTTATTCTGTTAGCCATCCTGTACCACTTCTGATATTTTTTACATCGTACCCAGTCAGTACAGACAGCTGTGCAATATAGACATGGTGAAGTATGCAACTGTTGCAGCCTTCTCATATGCTGCTTGTATTCTTCTTCTGACAAGTGTGATACATCAATTACATCTTCATCCATGATCATTCCTCTTTAAAGGCACCGTCAGAAAACATTAGTACAACAGAAAACAGTAATCAGAAAGGAGGTTCGACAGTGCCACGTAAAAAGAGAGTCCTTATGAACTCTCTTTCGACACTACCATAATAGCACGTAGTATTTGGACAATTTGGACAGATTTATTTTTTTGCCTTTTCAATTGTCTCCTGCATTGCTTGTCTGATAGCTTCTGCCTGTGAAATACCAAGTACTTTACAAGCATCTTTGAACTCCTGTGCAAAATCCTTTGGAAATGTTCCACCAATACGTGTACAGTTTTCTTTGATCCAACTGTTCTGCTGCTTATACTGTTTACTTTTATCGTTTACCATATTACTTAATATAGATCACGGCAATAACAACACTGCAAGCAGATGAAATCAGATTTCCGATAGAATGATTTAGAATGCCAGCCATACAAAGCATTCCACTAATAAAGAATAATGCAGAGCTTAAAACTTTTTTTCTTGTTGTCATTTCCTTTAATTGATGAGTATAATTTATTCTGTAAAGTAGTTGGGAGACTTTGTCTCCCTTGCTACTACTTTTTTAAACTTGTTAGAAGAATTCCGATTAAGTCAACAATTATCGACAGGAGCATAAGTTTGTCAGCTCTGCTCCACTTCTTCGAAGCAAGTTTTTTCTTTTTTTTACCCATCATTTCCTCCTTTCTGATATTATTATATCATATTACACGTAATATGCAAGTATATTATCACTAATATTTAAAGAAATTCAAAAAAAGTGCCGTAGATATGGCACTTCTTCACTCTTTTCCAAAGTATCGGAAAACAGCTTTCCTGGCATTGTAGTAATTACCGTTTTTGTATCCGTATACTCTTTTTGAAGTCTCTTTCCACGTATAGCCTAGCAGATAGTGATATCTGATGCAGGAGCGAACGAATGGATCATCAACTGTATATAGCCAGTCTTCAATTGTTTCAGCTTTTGTTCTAAGATCATTTATTTTCTTATTGTACAGATTTTCAAGCTTTTGAATTTTCTTCAGTGCAGATTCAACTGGTGAGTGAGGTTCTGCGTTAAAGGAACCAGCAGAACTGAACGATGGTGAGTGGTAAGTGTTGTACATTGCATAGATTTGTTCATTAAGTGCATCTATTTCTGCTGAGATCCATCTGTACTGTTCTAGTTCCTCGATTGTCACTTTCTGTCCCTCATAAATCTAGCTCCTCTAAACTGTATTTCTTATCAAGTTCCATACCTTTATACATAGTTCCTATTTTAAAAGCTGGAAAACACATATTTTCTTCTTCGTCTTCTTTTAACGATTTCACACGTATTGCAATGTATTCAAAATCGTTGTTAAGCCTATGTTTAGAGACAGTCACAATTATTTTTCTAAAAGGGTGCAATGTAGAACTGAGATAGTCTTTTTCAAATTTTGTAAGTATCTTTTCTTTATGTGTAGAACGTCACATTAAATACACTAAGAAAATCAAATTAAATGCCAGAAGACATAACGTGAAATTCCGAAGTATTCAAATTATTTGATGCTGGTATTCAAATTGTTTAC
>NZ_JBQHWJ010000099.1:0-2380 GCF_052064035.1 Bulleidia sp. HCP3S3_C9
TTGTTAGGGTCAGGAGAAAATCACCAAAAAGTGTCAGTCGGAAACAGCCAATTTTAGTCAAAAGAAAATCGCCATAATTTAACAATATAAAAAAGACCATTACCATTTTTCAATAACAGTCCTAAACTGATATACGCCAACACATCAGATAAAGGAGGTTAAATTGAATATTAATAGTAATGACCTCGAGGACATATTAGCACATGCCCTTGCCACCATAAAGGAAAAAATGGGTGAAAGTTATTCGATTGAGAAAGTGAATCTGGCAGAACTGCACAGAATTACAGGCATCAGTCGAGCCAAGCTAAGAAGATTAAAGAAAAATGGTTTTGTAGTAAAACCAAATGGAAATAAAGGAAAAAAATCCGATAAAACTGTTTTATCTGGATATGAAGGTGTCATTAATAATCTTCTTAAAGGAAATGTTACAAATTCTGAAGTAATCTATGAAAGAATTCAGACACTTGGATACACCGGAGGGCTGACAACCATAAAGAATTACATTTCTGAAAATAAATTTCTCATTCCAGCACCAAGAGAGATTGTAAGTCCACAGGGAAACAGAGGCAGAAGATATCATACAGGTCCTGGTGAGAATTACCAGATGGACTGGGGATTTGTTAAAGTGAATGCTCCTGACGGTATTTCTTATCAATGCGCATGTTTCGCCATGATCTGTCATCACTGCGGCGAGCGATACATTGAATTCTTTCCAAATGCCAGACAGGAAAACCTGTTTATTGGTATGATTCATGCGTTTATTTACATGGGCATTCCAGAGAACGTTCTTACAGATAACATGAAAAGCGTAGTCATCGGAAGAGATGTGGAAGGAAATCCTCTCTGGCAGAAAGATTATGAGATCTTCATGAAAACAATTGGTTTCCATACAAAGCTGTGTAAATGCAGACACCCATTTACAAAGGGAAAAGTGGAAAGACTTGTCCGCTTTGTAAAAGAAAATTTTATTGTCGGAAGAACATTTGGAAACATTACAGATCTGAACTGCGATGCATTGATCTGGTGTAACGAACAGAATGACAGATATCATCGTGCTATGGATTGCGTTCCTGCAGAAGTACACAGTAATGAATGTATGCATGTGGCTGAAATACTGACAATGACTGAAGAAATCATGAAATACCTGTGTCCTGTCAGAAAGATCAGCTTTGATGGATTTGTGAACTATGAAGGCAGAAGATTTGGTGTCCCATATACATACACTCGCAAGACCTGCAGAGTCATGAGAAAAGATTTCTATCTGTATATCTATGATACGGATCTTACACATCAGATTGCGGTGCATAATATCACATGGAGCCGCAAAGACAGCTATGCACATGATCAGTATGCAATTAAGGAACCTGAAGAATTGCCGACTGCACCAGTAAAGGCTGTTATTACTCAAAAAGAGGAAGCTGTACCTGAAAAAGGATTTGAAAAGTTTGATTTTGGAAAGATGGTGAAGTGGAATGACTGAGTCATCATACGATAAAATTGCAGAAATCGCAGATTATCTGAAACTGAGCATATCTGCCGAAGAAATTGCAGGCTGTTTTACAAAGCTGAATATGAGTCAGGAAGAGATTGAAAAAACAACAGAATTTTTTGAGATTCTTGAAGAGAGAAAAAAGGAGGCAGTGGTGAATACCTGCCTGAAGTTGAGCAGACTTCCACTGACAGAACCAAAAACCTTCAGTAATTTTGATTTCTCATATGTGCATTCAAACAATCTGGAAAAGCTGAAGAATCTCAGTACACTGTCTCCACTTTACGAACACAGAAATCTTGCTTTTATCGGTCCGCCAGGAATCGGAAAGACACATCTGGCTATGTCATTTGGAAGAGCGTGCTGCGAATTAGGAAATAAGGTTTATTTTCTTAAAGCAACAGAACTTAATCAGCGTCTTACACAGGCCAGAAAGAATGACAGTGTAGGAAGTACAACGAACGGCCTTGTAAAGCCAAGCTGCCTGATTATCGATGAAATGGGAAGATGCAAGTTTGACAAGGAAAATACAAGAATCTTCTTTGATGTCATAGACAGACGTGCTTCAAAAGAAGGTCCGAACTGTATGATCTTTACAAGCAATAAATCCCCTTCCCAATGGAAAGAGGACTTTGATGAAGATGACACACTGCTGTGTGCATTAGATCGGATATTTGACAACGCAATTGTCTACATGATGGACGGAAAAAGCTATCGTGGCAGAAAACTTGAAACTGTTGCGGTGAAGGTCGGAAGTACATCTGATTTGTTAGATCCAGTTAAGTAATAAATGAATTTTTGAAAGTCATCTGATGTGCTGGCTTTTTTCTTTTGACTAAAATTGGCGATTTTCTCCTGACCCGGAATGGTTAAATTAACCTGACGCTAACA
>NZ_JBQHWJ010000100.1:0-2369 GCF_052064035.1 Bulleidia sp. HCP3S3_C9
AGCCAAATATATTTTTAAATCTCATCCAATGACCCGCAGACAGATTACGAATGCTTTGAATGCTGCTTTTCCTATTTTTGCTTGTCAATGAATCAGATGGTCAATTATGTTATTTTTTCTATTTCCTTCAGCGGGCTGTTTCCTTTTCTTCTTGCTGTTTCTATCACTGACATCACACTTGCATATGCCTGTACACTTTCTTCAGATATAAACTGATGTGATGCATTTTTCTTTGTCTTTATTTTCCGGCAGCACCGTTCCGCTTCATTGTTTGTATAAGGCACGTCAAAATCTCTCAGGAACAGAAGATGCTCATCTATGTATTCCATCATTCTCCGGAACAGTTTGATATATGATGCTTCATATCTTTTCTTTATATCCGGATGTTCTTCACTGTACCGTCTGATTTCTTCAGACATGACAGTCTGCATCATGCCGCTGATGGCTGATACCTCTTCTTCAGCCATTCTTCCATATCCTTTTCTCTGAAGCTCATGCTTTCTGTGCAGCGACATCTGCAGTATTTCAAGAACCTTTCCGCATGCTTCACTGTCTTCGAAATCTATTCCTTCCTGAAGATATCTCTGTATATGTGCATTGCATTCTGCGTGCTGACAGTTCTCCAGCGTATAATACGATTTCAAATGATCATGCACCAGAACGTTATTGAACGATGCAAGCTTGTCTAACGGTCCTGTTTCTCTGTCACATCTTTTCTTCGTTACTGTATAGAAGATTCCTCTTTCATTCGATATTGTATGAATCCAGTGCAGATCTGTATTTACCTTGACAGATGTCTCATCTACATGTACTACCTTGCCGTCTTTGATCTCTGACAGGATCTTTTCCTGATTTTCCTTTCCGTGCTTCAGAAACTCCTTTTCCCACTTTATGATGGTTGATGTCTTTACATTTATTCTGTCATCTGAAAGATCTTTCATGATTTCAGACAGTCTGCATAGAGGAATCGTTCCCTTGTGATTCAGATAGATCACTGCACTCTTGAATCCAGCTGAATATGAAACTGCGTTTACTCTGTATCTCTTCATGATTTCTGCAGGCAGTTCTTTTCCTTCTCTGCTGTCGATATAGTATCTTGTTTCTATGAGCCTGTTCTGCATGACATAATCAATTTCCTGTGTTCGATAGTACAGAATATTTCCTTTATCATTTTTGACAGCTTCTGCTCCAGCAGGTGCCTTCTTTACTGTAACTGTATTGATCTGATCCGCATCAGAAAGCGCAGAAAGATGAGCAGGATGTCCTTTCTGTCCTCCTCTGGACAGCGTGCTCTTCTTTCTGGAATTGATGGACCTTTTTTCTCTTGGAACTGTATGTGAAAGTATATCGCCTGAAGAAGGCATATTTGAATTTGTTGAGTTGGATCCCTGAAGCCTGTTGATGATCTTTTTCTGGCGCTCTATTTCTTTTCTGTTTTTTTTCTGCTTCTCTGCGCATTTTCTGGATTTCCGCATAGTTGGCATCATTTTCCTTTTTGATTTCATCAAGTTCATTCTGCATCCTGCGAAGCATCTCTTCAAATTCCTTCGCTAGATCATCTGCCTCTTTCTTTTCCATCTGAAGGGTCTTGTTTACGCATCGCATGTCAGCGATTTTTTTATTCGCTGCAGCCATGATGTGAGTCAGAGACTGGATCTTTGCATCTTTTCTTGCGGAAGCGGCAGAAAGAGCCTGATTCTGCTTTTCCAGGTTCTGAACGATCTCTATAAGTTTCTGGTCAAAATGCTCTTTGTGAGCGAGGATTACATCAAATGTTACTTTATTACAGCTTTTCATATAATTATGATACACCAGGATTTCGATTTAAAAATGTGGATAACTTTCAGAAGACAGGCATGCATGAAAGGGCATCGATGCAGAATAATTCCATCCGCATTCAAGCATAAGCATTCCAATTCGAAGCAGGAGTATTAATCAGCAGGTTGAAAGATGGTTCAAAAAAAGCATCGCTGTAAACGTGTTTAAACAGGAATTATACGGCGATGCTTTTCCGAAAAATTTTTTATTTTGTGGATAACTGCTATTGACAGCTTTTATATTTATTCATTTATCGGTGAATAGTAACCAAAAAAGCAAAAAAAAACGAAAAACATGTTGACAGAGGAAGCGGAAAGATGATATACTCATTGAGCACTGTTCGAAAGGGCAGTGAGGAAGTTCTTTGAAAACTGAACAGGAAATAGACACATTACAAGAAACAACGAACGTCAATAAGTTTATGCAAGAAAGACAGCGAAAGGCTGTCACAATAGAAGAGCTAATCAAATGAAGAGTTTGATCCTGGCTCAGGATAAACGCTGGCGGCGTGCCTAATACATGCAAGTCGATCGATAGAAGTCCAGCTTGCT
>NZ_JBQHWJ010000101.1:0-2320 GCF_052064035.1 Bulleidia sp. HCP3S3_C9
GCCAAATATATTTTTAAATCTCATCCAATGACCCGCAGACAGATTACGAATGCTTTGAATGCTGCTTTTCCTATTTTTGCTCAATAGTGAATCTGATGGTTAATTATGTAATTTTTTATAGCTATCTAAAAATTTTGAAGATTTTAATGTTGTATAATGGTAGTGCAAATTAAGGAGAGTTTTTTTATGGCTTTATTTGAAATTAAAAATGAAAAAGCTTTGGTGAGTGTCGATGAACATGCATCAGAAATTCATAGTTTCTGTGATGTTGCGACAGACAATGAATACATGTGGCAAGGGGATCCTAAGTTCTGGGCTGGAAGAAACCCAACATTATTCCCAATGGTAGGCAGTACATGGGATAAGAAACTTCACATCAATGGAAAAGAATATGTAACTGGGAATCATGGATTTACTAGACATTCTGATTTTACATGTATTGAACATACAGACAATACAATCGTGATGGAACTGAAAGACAATGAAGAAACATTCAAAGAATATCCATTCCATTTCACAATGCATATTACATATACATTAGAAGGAAAGACATTGAAGGTTTCTTATGATATCACAAATGAAAATGATTGTGACATGCCATTCAACTTTGGATTGCATCCAGCATTTAACTGTCCAAGTGATGGTGGAAACTTTGAAGATTACTACATTGAATTAGAACGTGCTGAAACTTCTGATTTCAATGTAACACATGTAAAGGATTGCACACGTATCAAACTAGATCGTGAAGAACTTGCAAATACAATTATTCTGCAAGATCCAAAGAGTACAAAAGCAACATTAACAAATGGAAAGCATGGCGTCACTGTTGGTTTTGAAGGATATAGATGGCTTGCATTCTGGTCAAAGGAAAATGCACCATTTGTATGTATTGAACCATGGTATTCACATACGGATTTCTCTGAAGTTAAAGTACCATTTGAACAAAGAGAAGGAACAATTATTTTGAAGTCACATGATAAATTTCATGCGGACTATACAATCACAATTTTCTAATGAACAGGAGGGTAAAAAAGGAAATGTTTAAGACAATTGTTTGTAAGAATTATGATGAAGTATCTTTAGAAGCATTTAAGGTAATGAAGGGTGTTTTGGATACAGAAGTAAATCCTATTTTAGGACTTGCTACAGGATCTACACCTGTAGGTCTTTATAAGAACATGATCAAGGATCATGAAGAAACTGGAAGATCTTATAAGGATATCCTGACTTTCAACTTAGATGAATATGTTGGACTTCCAAGAGATCACGAACAGACATACTGGACATTCATGCATGAAAATCTATTCAACTATCTAGATTGTCCAGACTGCAACATCCATGTACCAAGTGGTGTTGGTGATGATCCAGAAAAGAATGCAAGAGAATATGAAGAAGAACTTGCTAAGCACACAGTATCTATTCAGGTATTAGGTATTGGTTCTGATGGTCATATCGCATTCAACGAACCAGGCACACCATTTGATTCTGTAACACATGTAGCTGAATTGACAGAACAGACAATTTCTGATAATGCTCGTTTCTTTGAAGGTGACAAGTCTCAGGTTCCTACAAAGGCAGTTACAATGGGTCTTGCTTCTATCATGCGTGCAAAGAAGATCATCTTAATTGCTACAGGTGCTAACAAGGCTGATGCTGTATATGGCATGTTAAAGGGTAAAAAGACAATTGACTGTCCAGCATCTATCCTGCAGGATCATGCTGACGTAACAGTTATCATGGATGAAGCTGCTGCAAGCAAACTCTAAAATTTTACACAAGGACTTCAATATTTGAAGTTCTTTTTTCTTTTGGGCATCTGAATTGAGTTTTTATGCAATGTAGCTTATTATCTAAGTATCAAAAGGAGGAAGTTACTATGAATATTATTCAAAGTACAAATGAATATGATGCTTTATTGAAAGATAATCAGTCTGTATTTGTAGATTTCTATGCAGACTGGTGTGGACCATGCAAGATGGTTGGCCCGCTTGTAGAAGAATTATCTAAGGAATATACAGATATCAAGTTTGTGAAAGTCAATGTAGATAATACACCAGACATTGCACAGCGTTATGGAATTATGTCAATTCCAACACTCATCGCATTCAAAAATGGCGAGATTGCGGGAAGCATTGTAGGTTTCCAGCCAAAGGAAGCTTTAGCTGCTTTAGCTGAAAAGACAAGATAATCATTGACGGGAGATTTGTCTTCAATGTCATTAAGTTAAGCACTATTGATAATTGGTAATCTCTATAGACAACAGTAAAACCAGGAATAGAACTGTCTTCTATCAGATAGCTATTCCTGGTTTTTGGCTTTT
>NZ_JBQHWJ010000102.1:0-2223 GCF_052064035.1 Bulleidia sp. HCP3S3_C9
TCTACAAGATACATCGAACCGTTATCAATCACGGTTAAACAGGATTGATAGAAAGGAAAGTGTATATTGTGAATGACTTGTTTTATGAGTCTTCAACAATATACCAGGAGGTACAGATATGTGTACAGCTTTAACTTATAAAACAAAAGATTTCTATTTTGGAAGAAATCTGGACTATGAACATGGATATGGTCAAAGTATCATCGTTGTTCCTGGAAACTATCCAATCCCATTTAGACATATGAAGGATCTGGATCATCATTATGCATTGATTGGCATGGGGATTATGACAGCTGGCTATCCTAATTATTTTGACGCAATGAATGAAAAGGGACTTGCAATGGCTGGACTGAACTTTGTTGGAAATGCAGTCTATCATCCATTGGATGAAGCAAAAGATAACGTTGCACAGTTTGAACTGGTAAACTATATTCTTTGTACATGTGCAAATATTGAGGAAGCAAAAGAGGCATTGAAGAATCTGAATGTTGATAATGAAAAGTTCTCTGATCAGATGCCGGATGCTTATCTGCACTGGATGATTGCAGATGAGAATGGATGT
The DNA here is from genome assembly GCF_052064035.1 of Bulleidia sp. HCP3S3_C9. Classification (NCBI taxonomy): domain Bacteria; kingdom Bacillati; phylum Bacillota; class Erysipelotrichia; order Erysipelotrichales; family Erysipelotrichaceae; genus Bulleidia; species Bulleidia sp. HCP3S3_C9. The sequence goes on from NZ_JBQHWJ010000102.1 coordinate 563, forward strand.
TTAGTAGTTGAATCCATGAAAGATGGTTTACATGTGCATGAGAATCCTTACGGTGTATTAACAAACAATCCGCCATTTGAAATTCAGAGCTTCCTGTTGAACCAATATATGTCACTGTCCGCTCAGCAGCCAGAAAATACATTCTCCAAGGAATTTGATCTGAATACATATTCAAGAGGCATGGGTGGTCTAGGACTTCCAGGAGATTTAAGCAGTTCTTCTAGATTTGCAAAGTGTGTATTTACAAGAACGAACAGTACAAAGGAAGAGAGAGAAGAAACAAGTGTATCTCAGTTCTTCCATATCATTCACAGTGTTGAACAGCAGAAGGGATGTTGTGAAGTCAGAGAAGGAGACTATGAATATACGATCTATTCTTCCTGCATGAATACTAACAAGGGAATCTACTATTACACAACATATAATGATGCAACAATACATGCGATTGATATGCATCGTTGTAATCTGGATGGGAATGAAATTGTATCTTATCCATTTATGGATGAAGCAAAAATTGAATATCAGAATTGATGTAAAATGGCCGTTTCAATGCGGCCATTTTTTCTTGACTATTTCTTTTATATGCATATAATTACCGAAGGTAATTACTAGAGGTAACTATATGGATGTGTATCAGGCAAGAAAAGTAATAGATGCTTTTGAAAAAGCAGAAAAAATATTACAAAATCGACCACCTTTACCAAAAGATATCCTTCCTTCTTACTTGAAGATGCTAGATAAGATCTATGAATTGGATCAAAAAGGAAAGGTAAGAGGTTCTGATGTTGCTAGTGCATTGCACCAGACAAAACCAAGCATCACAAGAGCACTTTGTGCAATGGATGCAATGGGCTGGATTACAAAAGAAGATAGTGTAACAGATAAAAGAGTTGTATATATTGTTTTGACGGATAAAGGCAGAGAAATCTATCAATACTATATTGCTTCCTACTATAGTGCATTATCAAAACGTTTAGAGAAATATAAAGAAGAAGATATCAATGTAATGATGCAATTTATTGATGCGTTTTATCAGGATCTTAGTGAAGATCCAATGAAGAGAGAGGAATTTTAATGAACGATTTTACACAAGGTTCTATTTTAAAGAAGATGATTAAGTTTATGATACCAATTCTTGGTGCATTGGTATTACAGGCAATGTATGGTGCAGTTGACTTAATGATTGTTGGTCAATTTGGAACAACATCTGGATTAAGTGGAATTTCTACTGGCAGTAATATTATGAATCTTGCAACGTTTGTTGTTTCTGGTTTAGGAACAAAAGCGTGAATCCTCGGCCATTCAATGACCGAGATGGAAGCCAATGTCATTAAGTTAAGGCATTGAGCCAATTGAATCTCTAAAGTGCACTGCGCATTAACTTGCGTAGTGCTTTTTTTCTGCAATGAAATATTTTTCTCAGATATGAACAAAGCACTCACATTTAAGCATAAATATGCAGAAAATGCTTAACAGACAAAAAAACGGAACATTAAACATAATCCGAAGGAAATTGTAGGAGGAAAATTTACATGTCTGCAATTTCTAATAACAACTGTTATGAAATGACCTTTGTCAAGCAAAAGATAACTTTTTGAATGTCATTTATCGAAGAAGATAAGGAAAGAGTTCCGAATTGTAACAGTTCTCGGTAGTTGGCC
>NZ_JBQHWJ010000103.1:0-2202 GCF_052064035.1 Bulleidia sp. HCP3S3_C9
GATAGCGATGTGGTCACACCTGTTCCCATCCCGAACACAGAAGTTAAGCACATCAGCGGCAAAAATAGCCTTACGGTGAATCGAGCACGTTGCCAGGTCTTTGCTTTTTTTATTTGTCTGTACAATACCTTGTATGAATATCAGAAGTTTATATATGAAGATAGTGAAAGCTATCTTTTTTTGTTATAAAATAGTGATATGAAAACTATGGTTTATGCGGGTACCTATACCGCGAAATCCTCACAGGGGATTTACAGCTTTTCATTTGAAGATGGAAGGCTATCTTCTTCACAATTGTTTTGTGAAATCAAAAATCCAAAGTACTTATCGAAAAAAGATAATTGTTTAATTACTGTTGCTGATTTTGATTATGAGAGTGGTGTTGCTTTAATCAATGCGGAAGGAGACATTAAAAGTAAAATTGCATTTGAAAAAAGAACCTCTTGTTTCATTACATCTGAAGATGATGATATTTATACTGCTAATTATCATACTGGTGTTGTTACACATTTAAAACTTGTGCAAGATGAATTGAAGTTTATGAATTCTATTCAGATCCAGGATGGTGCAGGATGCCATCAGATACTTGTTTTTCATGATCGTATTCTTGTCCCTTGTCTATTTTTGGACCGTGTATTTATCTTTGATCGTTCTTTAAAAAAAATTGGATCCATTCATTTCAATGCAAATACTGGTCCTAGACATGGAGTATTTTCAAAAGATGGAAAGTATCTATATTTAGTATCGGAACTATCCAATGAACTATTTGTTATAGAAACAAATGAATGGAATATTATTCATCAAATTCCTGTTTTAATGAGTCAGGAAATTCATGTCAGAGATACAGCAGCAATTCGCTTAAGCGATGATGAAAAGTTTATATATGTTTCTACAAGAACGAAAGACGTCATCTCTGTGATTGAGTTAGAAGATCATAAGCCAACAGTAATTCAAACTGTGAGCTGTGGTGGAAAGCATCCACGAGATTTTATTTTATTAGATCATTATCTGTTGTGTGCTAATAAGAATACGAATGAAGTAGTTAGCTTTAAAATCAATGATGACGGCACACTAGGGAAGATTGTAGACAGAATTGAAGTGCCAGAAGTTGTTGCTCTAATTCAGCAATAAATTTCATAGCTATGAAGCATGTTCAGTATCATTTATTATGTATACTTAATGCTTCTTTTTATCAGATGCAGCCACTGTTCTATTACAAAAAAGACAGAGGTCAGGAAAACGTGAATGATATCCTTGATAACTATTGAGGAGTGATACAGTTAGATGGATATCAGGTATATTCAAAATTCTATTCTGCAGATTGCAATGGCAAGAAAGAAATTTCTGCTTGCGGATACAATAGGAGCTGTACAGGCAACTTCTATGTGGTTCGGTTTAATTGTTTCAGCAAGAATGAACCGCCTGGATGCATAGAAGTATCTGATCTATGTACTGTATCAGCTGTCTGCAGCAGAAACAATAACAGAAGAACTGGTTGAAATATTGCTGCCATATTCAGACCAATTATCAGCATCTCTTAGAATGTAAAAGAACAGGATAGATACTATTTTACTCATTAAGAACACTTTTATAGTACATATCCTGTTTTTCTTTATCTAGATAGTATTTATTTGATACTTATCAACATCATCTGATTGACGGTGTCAGTCAATGATGTATCTTCATCAAATATATGATGGTTTCCAAACATCATATGCTGTTAACGTATTTCATAGTTTTTCATTATCTCGTGGTCTTCTTTGATTCGCTATTCGCGACAAAATTTTTTTGATAAAAAAAGATCGTCAATTGACGATCTTTAGAAGTGGAGCTAAGGGGAATCGAACCCCTGACCCCCTGCTTGCAAAGCAGGTGCTCTCCCAGCTGAGCTATAACCCCAGGATGCAATATGAGAATAAATGGTGGGCCTGAATGGACTTGAACCAACGACCTCACCCTTATCAGGGGTGCGCTCTAACCACCTGAGCTACAGGCCCATATCTTTCTCAACAGTGCTTAAATATAATATCAAGACATAGGTAATATGTCAATAAAAACTTTTCGAAAATTCAAAAAAAAAGATCGTCAATCGACGATCTTTAGAAGTGGAGCTAAGGGGAATCGAACCCCTGACCCCCTGCTTGCAAAGCAGGTGCTCTCCCAGCTGAGCTATAACCCCAGGATGCAATATGAGAATAAATG
>NZ_JBQHWJ010000104.1:0-1917 GCF_052064035.1 Bulleidia sp. HCP3S3_C9
ATACAGAAAATGCAGATATTTTGACTATGATTTAGTCTTTTCTCTGCATCGTTTTTTTATTTAATTTGAATATATTATTGGTTTTATGTGTATTTAATTTGGCGTTCTACACTTGTTAACGATTGCTTTAACGTTAACTCCTAGCAGGTCAAAACGTACTGTAACTGTATCGCACAGGCAAACTCTTTCTAGAGGTGCTATTGCTTTGTATTCCTCGGTTCCCCATAGAGGGATGAAAGAGACATCAACGCTCACAGAAGGTTCGCCTATTCGGTTATTTACTGCGTAATTTAAAGCCTTTGCGTTGAGCTGTTCAACCGTCGGTGTATCTTCAAAGTCAGAAGAGCAGTCAAGCATGTAGATGTACTCACGAGGGTAACTAGTATGGTTTGTAATATATTGAATATCACTACTTAACAGCTCTTCTTTGCCTTCTTCCTTTTTCTGCCAGTACGCAAGAACACCTGTATAGACGGATTCAATAGATGATTCCATTTTGCATCCTGTTAAGTTCTTTGCATATCTGATGGATACACCACTGTCAGTGCCTCTGTGTGCATGGAGCTTGACATTGAATCTATCAAACTCGTATTCACATCCAGCAGAACCACTGAAGGTATCTAGGATGCTGCCTTTTTTCCCACCTAAAAGACTGCCTAAAGTTTCAGGCAGTCCTACATTGAATTTGCTTGATCCATTAACAATGTCTGTATAGAAGGTGAATGGATGCTTGATCAGACTGTTCTGCTTCAGTCCTGCAAGTGCATCATTGATTCCTTGTGCGCTGAAAGGAGATATAGGAATTCCATTCATTCGATATCTTACATGCTGTGCGTAGATTGTCGCAGTCATCTTATTCATTGATGGAGTAATTTCCTTGACATCAAACGGCTGAGGATCTGACGTCTCGTTCGGTTTGGCATAAATGATTCGATTGTTTTCAATCATATCATAATGCAGTCCGCCAACTGGATATTCCATTTCCAATTCGTAGCAGCCATTTCTTTCTTCTGTTACCTTGCAAGATATTGCATCAGGCAGCGATCCTAGACCGTTGCTCACAAATTCCATCTCTGTTGATTCATACAGTTTAGGTATCATAGTATCCACCACCTTGGAGTTATTTCTACTTTTGTTATTCCAGTTCCAAGAGTAATTCCATTACTGCCTGGACCTAAAGCTGGAAAATCTGTCAAAGATACATAAGAGTTACGGTTTGCAGTACCTTCAAAACAGTCCTGGATATCACAGTCAATATCGATGTACTCCGTTGGAGCTTTCAATATCTCGATTGTTTGGTTTCCAATCTGAACAGTACCTTTACCATAGATACGTATTAACGGTTTAGCAGTCTGCACAGTTGGATTGTTGATTGATCCATTCTTTGCAAGTACTGTTTTCTGTTCGCCACTTTTCAACCACTTTTCAGGCTGACAGTCAAATGTAACTTTGAATACTGCCTCTTTTGAAGTTTTCAAAGACAGTTGCAGTGCTTCTACATACATGGCCTTCTTATATACATCAGGTTCAATAGTATCCTCAAGGCGCTGATAGCCTTTGAGGCTGTGAAGATAGTTTGTAAGTCCTCTTACATTGCTGATCATTGATTTTGGAATATACATGTCATACCACAATTCTCTATTGTCAAATTTCTCTGATCCAGCTACTGTCAGAGTTCCGTTCCTCCCAGGCACATCATACGTGTCCACAGATCTACTTGGTGAATCAAACACATTTAAATCGTATATATAAGCATTAAAAGAGGAGGAACTAACTCCTCCAATTGTGAAATAATCCATTAGATTGTCCTCCCTAATAAGTCAAATGTTTTTTAGCTTAAATAAGCTATTTTTTAAGTACATATTTTGATATAAGCCAATAGATTACGGATATTTCTTGCATCAATGTGCTGAATTA
>NZ_JBQHWJ010000105.1:0-1800 GCF_052064035.1 Bulleidia sp. HCP3S3_C9
AATAGACAATATGAAATGACCTCCCAATAACTTGTAGCAGCGAGGATCATCCGAGATATACTTGTTATTGGTAATAAAAACAAGAGTATTAGGAAGTTGCCTTAATACAAGAAAGGAAGGCCGTTATCATGATAACATGTTTTATCGGAATTGATGCACATACTACAAATTACACACTCTCTACTGCTATAGATGCAGAAGACAAGCCATTCAACACCTGCAAGTATGCTCCAAAGCTTACTTATATCTTGAAATATGCTAATGCATTATGCAAGAAATACAATCTTAAAAAGGAAGATATTCTTCTTGGCTACGAAGCAGGATGTCTCGGTTTCAAGTTGCAGCGTGATCTGAACGAAAATGGATTCAACTGTGTCGTTATGGCTCCAAGTACCATTCCTGGTACTGCCATAAATCGCAGAAAGAAAACAAAGAACGATATTCGTGATGCTGAAGCAATTGCCAAAGCTTTACGCAATGATGATTACAGTTCTGTAGCTACACCTGACGAAGAAGATGAAGCTATTCGTGAATTTATTCGTGCACGTGAAGATGTTCGTATGGAACTGAAGCGCTGTAAGCAGCACATCATGGCTTTCTGTAACCGCCATGGTCAGCACTACGAAGAAACTGGATGGACTCAGAAACACATGAAGTGGTTGAATAATCTTGCTTTCTCACAGCCTGTTCTGAAAGAAACATTGAACAGTTTACTTTTAGAATATGAATATCTTACTGAGAAGCTTGAAGAAAAAGACAGACGCATCGAAGAATTTGCACAGATGGATAAATACAGAGAATCTGTACATAAACTTACATGTTTTAAAGGTATTAAGACACTCACTGCTTTAGCTGTCATTGTAGAGATTGGAGATTTCGCAAGATTCATGAAAGCCAAGAATTTTGTTGCCTATCTGGGATTGTCTGTTGGTGAGCAGAGTAGTGGTAACGATCATAACCAGACTGGCATTACCAAACAGGGGAACAGATTTATCCGCAAATTACTGACAGAAGCAGCACAGTGCTTTTCAAGAGCTACATCAAAAAAGAGTAAAGAGTTGAAGAAGAGGCAAGAAGGTAATGTCGAAGAAGTCATTGCCTATGCAGATAAAGCCAATGAACGCTTAAGAAAGAGATATCACCATCTTGTTATTCACAATATGAAGAGTCCAAATAAGGCCAAGTGTGCGATAACAAGAGAGCTTGCATGCTTTATATGGGGAATGATGACGGATAATATCCATACTGTTCTTGTGTGATAGAAGTGATGTCTGTTGTCCATTCCGCTATTCCACGATCCGCTTGACAGCCGGGTTCCATCTCCCTGCACCCTCAAAAAACCGTGTCTCCAAAAAAATAAAGTCCTTTGGCAACACGGTTAACAAGTGTAGCAGGAAGATTTCCAGCTATAAAGCAGCTTTCGCGGCATATGCTCATTCACAAGCTAAATGTGAGAAAGATAAGGTGATAAAAGAAAGTCTGGTTTAATCAATGAAAAAGATAATCAATAGAATGAAGAGATCAAGGAGATAAGGAAGGAGTGACCGGACAATACGGACGGTTCAGCTATCTGCGAATCAACTATGATGGCACAGCTTCTTTATGTGATCCAAGAAAATAGAGTACAGAGCTGGCGGCGAAACCATTGACCTGGTGGGGTGGAAATTCATTTCCTGATACACGAATAACAGAGTGGCCAACTACCGAGAACTGTTACAATTCGGAACTCTTTCCTTATCTTCTTCGATAAATGACATTCAAAAAGTTATCTTTTGCTTGACAAAGGTCATTTCATAACAG
>NZ_JBQHWJ010000106.1:0-1788 GCF_052064035.1 Bulleidia sp. HCP3S3_C9
AATTCAGCACATCGATGCAAGAAATATCCATAACCTATTGGCTTATATCAAAATAAGTACTAAAAAATGGCTTAAATAAGCTAAATAACATTTGACTTATTAGGGAGGTTAATAATGCTGAGACACTTCTTGTTGACATCTAAAAAATCAGCTGTTGCTTTTTCAATCGTGTATTTAATAACACGGGTTTTATATCTTATCACGCCTTTGACTGTGACATATTTGATACAATGCGTTGAAAATAAAGATAGTAATTGCTTTTTACATACTGCAGTATTTTATATTGTTCTCTTTTTTGTTACACAGATAATGGACTATTTTACGGATATTACAGAAGAAAAATGTTATGCAGATTCATATGTCAATCTAGTTAGATTGATATCTCATAAAATTTCATTCAGGAATTATCGCAATTCAGATTTATCACTTGAAGAAATTAATCAATTGACTGGACAGGAATTCGAAAAAGCAAATAAATATTTTTTTGTGGAGATTATTCGTTTAATTTACTATGTTTTGTCAATTTTATTTATTCTGTGGATGCTATTTGTTAATTCCTGGAAAATAGCAATCGTAATCTTAGTGTTATTAATGATATTTATTCCATTAAACTTGAAAATGGGTAAAGATATTGATGGAAAGTCTGAAAAAACATTAAACTCAATGGCGAGACTGAAATCATTGTTGAATGATCAATATATAACTTCAAAGGAGGATCATTTTCTTGAAAATAAACAGATAGATGAATCTTCTTATGGCACTTATGTACGAACATTTACAAAAGATATTAATGAAAAAATCAAATCTGTTTCATTTTATTTAAACATTATCTCTTACGGAAGCTTGAACATGCTTATTACTGTAATGCTGATTCTTGTCTGCTATTTTGCTTTAAAGGGTGAAATCAGATTTAGTACAATATATTTGTTCAATAGTTATACTTCTCAGTTATGGAGCCCTGGAGAATTTATTTTTGGGTTTCGCTCAAAATATAAAGAATGTACTCCTATATTTAATAAAATCAAAAGAATTGAAAATATAGAAGAAACTGAAAGTTCTTCAGAGGTAATAAACAATATTTCTTTTGTTAATTATGTTGGAACAGCACAAGATAACAAACCTTTACATAAGCAAATTACGGTAACTTTATCGAAAAATAATATTTATTTGTTAAAGGGAGAAAATGGGTCTGGAAAAACAACAATGATTGAAAATCTTTTGGGATTTTCAAATCGCTATAGAGGGTGTATTAAAATCAATGGAAAAAATGATATAACCGCAGATGATTTTCTTTATATTCCATCAAAACCTTTTATATCATTTTTCTATGATGAAAAATTATCAAAAGGATCTGATGGTCAAAAGAAAAAACATCAGATTTCAAAAGCTTTAAAAGAAGATAAAACTGTTATCATTATGGATGAGCCAACTAACTTCTTAGATGCATCTACCAAACAAAAATTCATTCAATTTCTAAATGAGTTAAAAACTAATCACATATTAATTATTGTTACACATGATCCAATATTTGATGAAATAAATGCAAAAATTATTAATTTAAGTTGACTGTATTTCTTATGTTTCATATAAAAAAGTGAAATTAAAAAAATGTATAAACAAATTTCTTTCGTTAAGTTAAGAATAGTGAAATTGTCTAGAAAAATATATTCATTCAAGATGGTATATATAAATTAGCTCATCCAGCTGAGTCAAATCTATATACATCTCCTTTCTCTTCCGGCTTAGTATCGGCCCGGAAACCGAGTAGAATTGAGATTGTGAATGCGT
>NZ_JBQHWJ010000107.1:0-1670 GCF_052064035.1 Bulleidia sp. HCP3S3_C9
CAATGTCATTAAGTTAAGCACTATTGATAATTGGTAATCTCTATAGACAACAGTAAAACCAGGAATAGAACTGTCTTCTATCAGATAGCTATTCCTGGTTTTTGGCTTTTGCTGATTTTTCGAACAATTTCAGGCATGACAAAAATATCTCTACAATAGAGATTGTATTTTCTGCCATTTTGTTTTACTTTAATAGCGGAGCTAATCTCCACTATGCCGCATAGTATGAAGGTGTCTTGCAGGACTGTGGCTTCACATTGCGACTGTATTTTCTTCCTGGCCTTATTGGGCTCAGGAATTTTTTTATTCTTTTCGTCAGTTCCTTTTCATCTATTTTTTCATCAAGATACAGACGGATATTTGTTATTGCTGTTTTGAAGTTTACTTTGTAATGATATTTACATTCTTCCTTTTGATCTGGAGGAGTGTTATTTATAATGATCCTGCTGAAATTGAATAGTATCAAAGAGGCATAGATTTCCTGTCGGATCAGTTGTTGACTGGAAGAATGGAAATACAACATCCCAACTGTATATTTCAAATCTCTGAAAGAAGTCTCAATACCCCATCGTAAATGATAGATTTCTTTGAATTCCTCAAATGTCATTTCATCTTCTGATAAATTGGTCAAAAGACATTCGTATGTATCATCAGTGATTTTAAAACGAACTGCTCTAAGATTCATTTCATAGTAGTCCTGATCAGCTGTAAGATAATCAAACGGTGCACTGGCATTCACAAGGAGTGTATATATCTCGTTGTCTTTTGTTTCATTTGTCTGAAGATATGTCATTCTTTTAGTGATATGCGTATCAAACGCAATATCTTCAAAATGCATCGTAGAGAGTATTCCGTTACTATGAATATCCTTTACACGAATGATGAATTTCTGATTCTTTTCAATACATGATGCCATCAGATTGTATTTTTCATATCCACGGTCACATACAATGATTGAATTCTGTGGATATTGATGATTATCAATCATTTCTTCAAGTGCACCGCACTCATGTGTTTTAGTGGCTGTATCAATATTCACATCTACATAGATACCGTTTAACACATCGTAAAGTGCATTGAGATGGAGCTGATTGTATCCTCTGGTTGCAGATGTATTGATGTGATATGTCGTCTTGTCTTTTGGGTTGTGAGAGATATTGATATCAGAACCATCACAGGCAAGAAGATAGTAACCATTATATGTTTTATAGTTTGTAAAATAAGAAGTGAATAGTGAAAACACTCTTTTGAATGCCTCAGGTTTACATTTATAACGTTGCTGAGAGACAGCAGATGCAGATGGCATGTCATCAATGTCAGAAAAATAATTCATCATATCAGATCGAATGGTTTTATTGGATAAATGCAAAATGTAATGAATAAGATCAGAACAGTTAAGCTTTCTGTTTCTGGTGAAATCAGAAACAGGATCAGCACAATAGCAGGCGATATTATCAGAGACAGAAGAGATGGCTCTTTCAAGAGCAGAACGAATCGTTGAAGCAGAATAGAAATAGTTATTGTTAGAAATTGCAGACATGTAAATTGTCCTCCTACAATTTCCTTCGGATTATGTTTAATGTTCCGTTTTCAAGCCTGTCAAGCAATATTTTGCATATTTATGCGTAAATATGAACGATTTGTTCATATCTGAGAAAAATATTTCATTG
>NZ_JBQHWJ010000108.1:0-1648 GCF_052064035.1 Bulleidia sp. HCP3S3_C9
CCTCCCTAATAAGTCAAATGTTTTTTAGCTTAAATAAGCTATTTTTTAAGTACATATTTTGATATAAGCCAATAGATTACGGATATTTCTTGCATCAATGTGCTGAATTATAACAACTTTGCATCATTTCAGGTACTTTTAAAACAAAACGTCACGTTTCATTTATAAATGGCCTTACTGTAATGCCCTCATCGTTATAGCTGTGCACCTCCCGTGTCTACCAGGATCACTCTTACTGAGGTCCTAACTTCCTTCGTTCCACATATCCATAATCTGGGTGCCGATTAAGCTCCTCGGCAGGGTCTTTGCCCTATGGTATAAATATCTATCGGCTACCGGCTCATACTTTGTCGATTTTTGAATCTGCATCTTTGAAGTCTGGTATCGCATTTTCAGCGGACGTTCATACCTTACTCTCCGGTGCTTCTCCATCTATGCTTCTTTGTCATAGACAGATTCAGATGTCTACCTCTTCAGGCAACTGAATCTGTCTATGACGAATTTGTTGATTGCTCTGTTTGATTCTTTCTATACACGGACAATGTCCTGTGTCATTTTTGTTCCGTCATAACTGACTCCATCTGTCAGTATTTTATAGAATATGCGTATCATCTTGCATGCCACTGCCACCACTGACTGAATACCCTTTAATGGGTTCTTCTTCCTTGTTGTGTAGTACTGGTGGATCTGTCTGAACTCTTCATTCTTTCCAATCACTGACAATGCAGTTTGATACAATGCCCAGCGAAGTCTTTTCCTTCCTCTGTAGCTGATTCGTTTTTCTCCCTGATGCTTACAGGACTCATTCGTCACTATTGCATATCCTGCAAGTTTCTGTATTTCTTTAGGGTTATCAAATCTGCTTATTTCTCCAACTTCAGAAAGAAATGTTAATACCGTGGCTTTACCAACACCCTTGATTTCAAACAGTTTATCTGCATTCTTAATCTTAGGCAGAATCTCATCTACTTCTTTGTCTATCGCTTCCAGCCTTTCCTGATAGCGATCCAGATCTTCTTTTATAGATTGAAATTCAAGTCTGGCTGCTGCTGCAGCTTCCTTTCTGCCAATGCTGTTCTTAGCCGCTTCATACAGCTTCTTAGCTCTGCTTTCTCCAGCTGCACGTACTTTCTTGTTTCTCCAGATCTGCAATATTCCTTCAACACCTAACGTTACGATGTCTTCAGGTAATGGATACATATCCATGATTATCATCGCTGTCTTGGAAACCACATTCTTGTACGCTTCCTTAAATTCCGGGAAGTAACGTGAATACCATCGTGCCAGTCTGTTTTTGCACTGTGTAAGACTTTCCTGTGTACGTATCTTCAGATTGGAAAGTTCTCTCAGTTGGGCATATTCTTCTTCTGGCATGTATGGAAATGAATACCTTCCATCTGTCACAAGATCTGCGATTACTTTAGGATCTTTTCTATCATTCTTTGATGGATCATTATCGTCTAATTCCTTTGACTTATGAACAGCTGCAGGATTTACATGTACAAGAATCATTCCATTATCTTTACAATATGTAGCCAAAGCTTCCCAATATATGGAAGTCGGTTCCATACCAACGATAATCTTTTCAAGACCATTTGTTTTCATGATATTAACTGCCCAGTATTTGAACGTCTTAAATCCTTCTGCA
>NZ_JBQHWJ010000109.1:0-1491 GCF_052064035.1 Bulleidia sp. HCP3S3_C9
TACAGAAAATGCAGATATTTTGACTATGATTTAGTCTTTTCTCTGCATCGTTTTTTTATTTAATTTGAATATATTATTGGTTTTATGTGTATTTAATTTGGCGTTCTACACCAGAACTATGCCGCCGCCCTGCGGATATGGGCGGGGAACGACAAAAAGGAAGCCCCTAAAAAGGGCATACCAGACTACTCATGCAAGGAGGGCGAGAGTTTATGAAGAATGAAATCAACGCGGTTTTGGAGAATATGACGACCACCATCCCGGAGCCGGAGGACTACACCGGCGAGGACGGTTTACTGTACTGCGGCAAGTGCCGCAAGCCGAAAGAAGCCTATTTTGCGCCGGATAAGGCCGCTATCTTCGGGCGCGACCGCCACCCGGCAGAGTGCGACTGCCAGAGAACCGCCCGCGAGGAACGGGAAGCCGCCGAAAAGCGGCGCAGACACCTTGACACCGTGGAAGAACTGAAACGCCGGGGCTTTACCGACCCCACCATGCGGGACTGGACTTTCGAGAACGACAACGGCAGGAACCCGCAGACCGGGCTTGCCCGCCTGAAATCATGGAACAATGTAAATCCAAGAAGAAGAGTCTGGTAGTGGAAGACTTGAATTTCAAGCAGTTGAAAACAAGGATGCTCTATCGACCAAAGAAGGAAAACAGAACATTATCGAGTTTTGCGTATAAAAAGATACTAGAAAAAGTAGAAAGAAAATGTTTGATGAATGAGGTGGATGTAATTAAAGTAGATCCAAAGAATACGAGTAAGATTGGAAAAGAAAAGTATACAAAGATCAAAGGACTGAGTGTACATTATTGTGCAGCCTATGTGATCAATCGAAGAGGCATGGGATTTGTGGATTAAATGAGATAAATAATCAGAACCAGAAGTTTATGATATCTTACTGGATGATAGGTACATAGATCATGGGTGAAATTCTGAAGTATTTATAAAAAAGCATACAATAAAAACTCCATCGCAAAAGACTGAATGGATCGGGATACCGAATGATTCAGAAAGATGGAGTGGATGTTGAAATGTTACCGGACGACTGGAAACGAACCGGGCACGTCATTTAGGCGTGTGACTTTTTCGCAGAAAAGTCTTTTCTTGAGAAAATAGGCCATAGTAAGTGTCCTCCAAGCATTACACTTTTACACCATATTTATAGCAAATAAATAAAAAAATAAAATAAATTTAAAGTACAAAAAAACAACGATAAATACTGGAGAATCTCGACTTTTTCTCAGAATATCCTCTAAACATTCATGGTGCAAACCTCTAAAGACGGGCATCCGGCGAGCTGAAGCGTGAGAGAACCGGAAAATCAACCAGATATATTCGCTTGAAATAGTGTATAAGAGTTATAAAAATAAAAATTGCTGAACTGAAAAGTTAAATTCCACTTTCAAAAGAAAAAAATTAAAGTTGAAATTAGTTGTGCAGAAACAGTGCTGACAGGTAAATTCAGTGCTGTTTTTATTGTGGAA
>NZ_JBQHWJ010000110.1:0-1462 GCF_052064035.1 Bulleidia sp. HCP3S3_C9
TTATAAGTCGCCGTCATCCTTACAAGCACAAACAAGTAGGACTCAGAGCCTGAACACTTAGCATTGATTTAATCAATTGACTGAATATACGCTGGATGACAGTCAATGTCTGTACCTCCTTTTCTCAAAGGAGGCTTTTATTTATGCGGATTGTTCGACCTATATGTTGTGGTGCTGACATTCACAAAGATCTTATTGTTGCCACCATTGCCACAACCAATCAGGATGGTATTACCGAATATATTCAAAGCTCTTTTTCTTCCCAGAACTTTGATTTGAATCGACTCAAAGCCTGGCTCAAAGAACATCACTGCTTTGAAATCGCTATGGAATCCACCGGTAAATACTGGATTCCAGTCTTTAATGTGTTAGAGGATGAAATCAAAGTCTTCGTTGTTCATCCAAAATACACCAAAGCCATCAAAGGCAAGAAAACAGATAAGAAAGATTCAAAATGGATTGCTGATCTTTTTAAACATGACCTTCTCAAATTCTCTTTTATTCCTCCTAAGGAAATCAGAGAGCTTCGTGAACTTTCAAGATACAGAATCAAACTGATTGCCATGCGTTCCTCTGAAAGAAACAGATATCAGAATTCTATGACCATTTCCAATATCGGTCTTGCCAGTATTCTTTCAGATCCTTTTGGAAAATCTTCCAGAGCTGTCATGAAAGAAGTGATACGTTCTTCATTAGTTACTGAAGAAAAAATCTCTAAGCTTCTTGAAAGAAATGCCAGGAAGAAGGTGAAAGAAGTTCTTCAGTCTTTAGTTGGTTCTCACATTGAATCTGATCAGCGTTTGAAAATGAACATTGCTTCTCAGCATATGGATCAGATTGACTCTCATGTCAGAAGATTAGAAACAGAAATGGCAATCCGATGCATTCCATATGCAACTCTGATCAATTTACTGTTAGATATTCCTGGCATTTCTTATCTTTCTGCTATGACAATCATTGCAGAAATTGGAACAGATATGTCTGTTTTCGAAACAAGCAAACAGCTTTCCTGCTGGGCAGGACTTGCACCTGCCAACAATGAATCAGCCAGCAAGAAGAAATCTGTTCGTATTTCGAAAGCAGGATCTTATCTCAAACCATTGCTCGTTCAGTGTGCTTTGGCTGCCATCAATTCAAAATCCAATCCTTATTACAGAATCAAATACAATCGAATCAAGAAACGCCGTGGTCACAAAAAAGCGATTATCGCTATTGCCAGAATGATTCTAGTCAATATCTATCATATCCTCAGTACCGGTGAGGTCTACAGTCCTTGTGACATGGAACAGATTATCAATCCGAAACCTGTCAAGAAAGTAATGACCATCCAGAACGCTATCGAATTTCTTCAATCTCAAGGATTTGATACATCTAAACTTATCTCTTCTTCATCTTGAATTTAACTAAGTGGATAACCACTTCTTTTTGTCATGTCTGCTACTTAGCATAATGTTTCACACTT
>NZ_JBQHWJ010000111.1:0-1409 GCF_052064035.1 Bulleidia sp. HCP3S3_C9
CTAACATCAAGTTGAGGACTCTAGAGAGACTGCCGGTGATAAACCGGAGGAAGGTGGGGATGACGTCAAATCATCATGCCCCTTATGGCCTGGGCTACACACGTACTACAATGGCTATTACAACGTGCAGCGACAGCGCAAGCTGAAGCGAATCACTGAAAGATAGTCTCAGTTCGGATTGAGGTCTGCAACCCGACCTCATGAAGTTGGAATCGCTAGTAATCGCGGATCAGCATGCCGCGGTGAATACGTTCTCGGGCCTTGTACACACCGCCCGTCATACCATGAGAGCTGGCAATACCCGAAGCCGGTGGCCTAACCGCAAGGAAGGAGCCGTCGAAGGTAGGGCTGGTGATTGGGGTCAAGTCGTAACAAGGTATCCCTACGAGAACGTGGGGATGGATCACCTCCTTTCTAAGGAGAAAGAGAAGTACAGAAGGGACGATCAGCGACAGATCGTCTGACACGTTCGGAGGAATGTGGAAGAGTCCTGTTCAGTTTTGAGAGGATTTCCTCTCAGAAGGATGTTCTTTGAAAACTGAATAACAACGAAGAAAGACAAACAGATAGGTCTTTCTGAAAAGTTGTGAAGAAAAGATTAACTAAAGTCAACTAGAAATAGTTAACAGTTCTCAAGCAAGAAGTGATTAAACGAAGCAGAGCGTACGGTGGATGTCTTGGCATATAGAGCAGAAGAAGGACGCAGAAAACGGCGAAACGCCTCGGGGAGTCGTACACAGACAACGATCCGGGGGTATCCGAATGGGGAAACCCAGTCATGCGGAAATGCGTGGCTATCCACAACTGAATACATAGGTTGCGAGAAGAAAACCCAGGGAATTGAAACATCTCAGTACCTGGAGGAGAAGAAAACAAAAGTGATTCCGAAAGTAGTGGCGAGCGAAATCGGAGCAGCCCAAACCAGTCTTGAACTGGGGTAGTAGGACCAGAAAAAGCAACATCTGAGAGATAGTCGAATGAGATTGAAAGCTCAGTCATAGAAGGTGCAAACCCTGTAGACGAAATTTCGAAGAGTGCGACTGGAATCCTGAGTACGTCGGGGCACGTGGAACCCTGACGGAAGCAACCGGGACCATCCGGTAAGGCTAAATACTCCTATATGACCGATAGTGAACCAGTACCATGAGGGAAAGATGAAAAGAACCGCGGGAGCGGAGTGAAATAGAACCTGAAACCGTATGCTTACAAAAAGTCAGAGCACATTAAAGTGTGATGGCGTGCCTTTTGTAGAATGAACCGGCGAGTTATCTTATCGTGCGAGGTTAAGTAGACAATATGGAGCCGAAGCGAAAGCGAATCTTAAGAGGGTGGCAAGTACGATGAGATAGACCCGAAGCCGTAGTGATCTAGTCATGAGCAGGTTGAAGGCTGGGTGAATCCAGCTGGAG
>NZ_JBQHWJ010000112.1:0-1353 GCF_052064035.1 Bulleidia sp. HCP3S3_C9
AAAATTTGATAACTTAAGTCAAGAGAAAATTTAATAAATTTACATCTACGATAAAGAATGGATTTCAAATACGACAAAAAGAGCAGATTTCTCTGCAATTTGTCTATTCTTGTATTATTATTAAATCACGAATGGTAAACGGTGCCGTTCGTACACAGCGCATAGATGATTAATAACAGCTTATGTGCGGTGGCTATTGTGGCAGCTTTAGGCTTCAGTGGTGAGAAGCTCTGCTGCCTTTTCTTTTGGTTGAATTCATATAATACATCGCCTTTTTTCAACCTGTAATTACATGACACTGCCAGATACATTAAACATCTTAGATGCTTATTACCTTTTTTTGATATTGCCAAATGTATGCCATTCATATCGCCAGATTGCCTGATCTTTGGGTTTAATCCTGCATATGCAGTAATCGCTCGTCTACAGCTGAATCTGCTCATATCTCCAAGCTCTGCTATGATTCTGGCTGCCAGATTATCTCCGATACCAACTATGCTTACAATCGATGTGAAATACGGAGTCTTCTGTGCTTCTGATACTAACTGTTTCAATATTTCATCACATCTTTCTTTCTGTGATTGAAGATCGTCGACAAGCTCTGGAAGAATCATTGATTCAACGTCTGTTACATCTGCACCGGAATAGCAATGCATTGAACATTCATACATTTCATGAACAATATTCTGTATGAACAAGGCGCTGTGACTTGTTTTCTTTTCAATCTTCTTAACAATCGTTTCTTCCTTATGTTTTAACAGAAGTGATGGATGTGGATATTGTTTGATTACCTCCATTGGAATTTCGTCATATAGACTTGAATGGCCTTTAAAACACTTATCTAAGCGTGGATATACGATATCAAGATATTTCCGAAACGTATTCTTTCTCATTCTTAAATGGTTAAGTTCACATTCATAATAACGATTCAATTCTCTTAGGTTATGAAAAGATTTTGATGGCTTGTCATATGGAAATAAGTTACATTCTCCATAATATGCTTTGGCGATATGAGAACAATCGAGATCATCTGTCTTATTACTGTTTGGCGTTGTTTTGCGATAAGATGCCGACATCAATGGAGAAATGATGTAATACGGTATCTGATGATCATCTAAATATTTCTGTAAGCAGTGATGATACACACCTGTTGCTTCAAAGATGACAGGTATGGTTTCACATTCATATCTGTCTTTCATTGTATCGATCAAATCTGAAAGTGATTGAAAGCCTTCAACCGTATCATGTAATACTTTAGGCTTTCTCATAGGATGCCCGTTACTGACATATGGCTGATAGTGACAGCTGCCTTTTGAAACATCCACGGTAATGACTGGTCCTTGCATTATGGAA
>NZ_JBQHWJ010000113.1:0-1251 GCF_052064035.1 Bulleidia sp. HCP3S3_C9
TGCGAAAGATACAAGCGCTGCCGGTTCGACAAGTACAAGTATGAAGCGGATGCTGCACAGAAAGAATATGCTGAAATGCTCTGTGATGCACGTGCCGGTGTCAACGCTACAGTCAATGAAATCAGAGATCTCGGTCTTCTTATCAAGCCTCTTCTGGAACAGGGACAGTCTCTCTATGTCATCTGTCAGAACCATCCGGAAATCAAAGTATCCGAAAGAACACTGTATACGTATATCGAAGATGGCGTATTCCAGGATGCCGGCGTTTCTATCACTAATCTTGATCTGAAAAAGAAAGTACGCCGCAAGATTTCGAAAAGCAGAAAGACCCAGTATGCAAAGCGTCAGGATCGTTCTTATCTCAAAGGAAGAACGCATCTGGATTACACGAACTATATGGAAGAGAATCCAGATGCACGTATCGTTGAAATGGATACAGTGTACAACGATGTATCAAACGGTCCATTCATTCAGACATTTAAATTTCTCCAGTACGATCTGCTGATCTGCATCTATCATGAATCAAAGACAACAGATGAAATGCTGAGAGGAATTCTTCTGCTTGAGCAGTATCTCGGTCCTGATATTTTCAATGCTGAAGTTGAAGTGCTTCTGACAGACAGAGGAAGTGAATTTGTATCTGCTTCTGAAGCAGAGTACAGAGAAGACGGAAGCAGACGCACTCGCGTCTACTACTGCGATTCCATGTGTTCCTGGCAGAAAGGATCACTGGAGAATGTTCATCTGCTTCTCAGAGAAATCTGCCCGAATAAAACTGATCTTTATGCATTAGGACTGACATCTCAGGAGAAAGCCAATATTATTTCGTCACACATTAATTCGTACCCTAAGAAAAAACTGAAAGGCAAGTCATCCTTCCAGCTTTTACAGTTCATTAATCCAGATATGGCTGACCGGCTGTATCAGGCTGGTCTTTTCGTCGTTCGAAGCGACGAAGTAACCTTGAAACCGTATCTGTTGAAAACGAACGGCAGATAAAGAATAATCAGGCAGCGCATCCAGCCCATCACCTAACTGAAGTGGAGTTTTCTCTTTCATTTTGAAAAAAGTTGAAATTCCATGTGCCTTTCGTGTACTTATTTTTTATCTGTATCTATAACTATTGTACTTCATATACTAAATTCCACAATAAAAACAGCACTGAATTTACCTGTCAGCACTGTTTCTGCACAACTAATTTCAACTTTAATTTTTTTCTTTTGAAAGTGGAATTTAACTTTTCAGTTCAGC
>NZ_JBQHWJ010000114.1:0-1249 GCF_052064035.1 Bulleidia sp. HCP3S3_C9
TGAATAACTGCTTAGACATTAACTTTCTTTGGCTCATTTATTATATCTTATTATTTTGTTCATTCACAAAAATAGCTAATCTGCAACCACACGATTGTAGATTAGCCGATTCTTTTTCATAAACAAATGCAATTTCTTTATTTGGAATAGATACATCACACATGAAGTTGCCATCATATTGCGGATAAATGGATGCAACTTTTAAATATCCTGCGACAAGCAGAAAGCTATAAATGCTGTAGGGGTTATTTTGTACTTCAGGATAGATTACACTTGTATCTATATAAGTTGTGATTTTTTCTCCACATAATAATTTATACAGATTTT
Organism: Bulleidia sp. HCP3S3_C9; assembly: GCF_052064035.1. Lineage (NCBI taxonomy): Bacteria > Bacillati > Bacillota > Erysipelotrichia > Erysipelotrichales > Erysipelotrichaceae > Bulleidia > Bulleidia sp. HCP3S3_C9. The sequence goes on from NZ_JBQHWJ010000114.1 coordinate 328, forward strand.
CATTGATTTCATTTGAAGCATTACTGATGATTTCACCAATGATTTCGTTGCTTCCTGTAGATTGCCAGAAAGCTTTTGGAAAACATTTGTCCGCAATATAATTAATAACAGACCAAGGATTAAAAATTTCAGTATTTCCAAAACGATATCCATCGTACCATTCACAAATTTCCTGATATTTGTTTTCATATCCGTAATACTGTAACATGTCAATGACTTCATTTTTTGTAAAACCAAAATATGAGCTATAGTCACTATCTAAGATTGAATTGATTTTCAGGTTATTCATGCCACTAAAAATGCTTTCTTTTGCAACTCGTAAAATGCCTGTCAAAAAGCCAAAGGCTAAATGTGGATTATCTTTTAATTCGCCTGAAAATAAGTTGCACATGAAATTAATTGTTTTTAGATAAAAATCACAAATATGACCTTGTTGTATTGGAGTATCATATTCATCAATGATGATGATACATTCTTTTCCATAATGTTTATGCAATAATAATGATAATAACTGCAGGCTCATCTGGTAGTCGATTTCATTAGCACTTTCTCCAGCAAGAAGGTGATATTGTTCTTTTTCGTATGAACTTAGCTTTGTACTGTTTTCTAGTTCTTCATGGCGTATGAACTCTAAAGAAATAATTTTTCTGATTTTTTGAAATGTTTCTGACCATGTTGAACATTTTACATCTTTGAAAGTGAGAAAGATAACAGGATATTGTCCTTGATGTTTTGTGTAATACTCTCCACATCTCCATATCTGCTTGTCTTTAAAATAGACAGAAGTATTTTCTGCTGTTTTTTCGAACGTTCTTTTTAAAGAATTAGTTGATAGTCCACAAAAACGGACAGAGAAAACAGAAGAAGTGAGTATGATTTACCTGTAAAGTTGAGCTTCCTGTAACATGTAAATGAGGAAGTG
>NZ_JBQHWJ010000115.1:0-1229 GCF_052064035.1 Bulleidia sp. HCP3S3_C9
CTACACAAGAAAGGCCAGGAATCACTAGTACTCCTGACCTATTCATCATATACCTGTATATTTGGTTATTCGATCAGGACTAGTTTCTTCCTGATTTCATAATAGAAAAAGACGGTTATCCATAAACCGTCAATTTCATTAGAAATCTACTTCATCTGGATCCAGACCAGAGCCGCCAAAATTCTCCAATGCATCGATTCTCTGCATATCTTCTGCATTGATTTCAAAATCAAATACATTACTGTTTTCTTCAATTCTTGATGGTGTTACTGACTTTGGAAGAGGCAGGACATCATGCTGAATGCACCAGCGAATGCAAATCTGTGCTACGGATTTTCCATAATGTGATGCAATTTCCTGCAAATCTGGATTTGTCAGCATTCTGCCAGTTCCAAGAGGTGACCATGCTTCCACAAGGATTCCATTGTCACGACAATATTTCACTGTTTTTTCCTGCATAAAGCCTGGATGGAATTCAATCTGATTTACCATTGGCTTTACTTCTGTCTTCATTAATGCTTCTAGATGATGCGGTTTAAAGTTAGAAACACCAATGGCTTTGATTTTTCCAGCCTTATAAAGATCTGTCATTGCTCTCCAAGTTTCAAGATTGATTTCTTCCCAGTTTTCATAGTCTTTTTTAGAAGCAGGCCAGTGAATCAAATATAGATCTAGATAATCCAAATCCAGATCAGACAATGTCTTTTCAAATGCCGCAATTGTTTTTTCATATCCACGCTGTGTATTCCATACTTTGCTTGTCACAAATAAATTTTTTCTAGCAATGCCGCTTTCTTTGATTCCTTCTCCAACACTTTCTTCATTTTTATATGCTGCAGCAGTATCAATATGACGGTACCCACAAGCAATTGCAGCCTTCACACCATTGACAGTAACTTCACTGTCTGGTGACTGCCATGTTCCGTAACCAATTTCAGGAATCATGTATCCGTTATTTAGTTTCATGTTTTCCATAACTTTCTCCTTATGTTTTCTTCACGTAAAAAAGAATATCATAATGGTTTTTATTTTGGCTATATTAGCAAAATGGTGAACATATTTTAATATTGTACGAATATATGGACAGTAACAACAATTAAGCAGCATTATAATGTCAGCACATTCAAGGAGATGACATTATGAAAGATACTGAAATCATTAACTTTTACAACAATCTAGATCAATATGCAAAGGATAAAATCGATAGACAGTTAATCGATTTGACAAAT
>NZ_JBQHWJ010000116.1:0-1202 GCF_052064035.1 Bulleidia sp. HCP3S3_C9
GCGATGTGGTCACACCTGTTCCCATCCCGAACACAGAAGTTAAGCACATCAGCGGCAAAAATAGCCTTACGGTGAATCGAGCACGTTGCCAGGTCTTTGCTTTTTTTTATTGTCTGTACAATACCTTGTATGAATATCAGAAGTGCTGAACTGAAAAGTTAAATTCCACTTTTAAAAGAAAAACTTGAAGTTGAAATTAGTTATGCAGAAACCGTGCTGACAGATTGCTAAAGCCAATGTAAAATGTAGGTTTTGTTCAAAGTAATAATGTTCATTAACCTACATTTTTATTTTGTACTTTTTCTATTCCTGATCTTCCATATTCTGCAGCTGATCCTTCATTCTACTCAAAGGTCCATTGATATTGATTACAGAACAGTGGTGAAGCAGACGATCTAGTAGTGCGTTGGTCAGTATCAGCTCATCGAATATATCAGCACACTTTGAGAAAATCAAATTTGTAGTTGTGATAATGCTTGTCTTTTTGAATCTTTTCGATATCAGAATGAAGAAGAGATTAGTGATAGAAACGCCGGCATCCTGCAATACGCTATCTTCGATATACGTATACAGCGTTCTTTCGGATACTTTGATTTCCGGATGGTTCTGACAGATGACATAGAGAGACTGTCCCTGTTCCAGCAGAGGTTTGATAAGAAGACCTAGATCTCTGATTTCATTGAATGTAGCGTTGACACCGGCACGTGCATCACAGAGCATTTCAGCATATTCTTTCTGTGCAGCATCCGCTTCATACTTGTACTTGTCGAACCGGCAGCGCTTGTATCTTTCGCAGCCGTTGCATGCGCCAGGAGAGCGGGCACGTCTTTTACAGATGAAAGGCCTGAAGGCAGGGCATTTCCTAGAACAATGGTGTGAATATTTGTTTGGACATTTCCGGCGTCGATGCACTCGACAGGATACTTTAACTTGTAGGAAAGAGTTCGATGATTCTTGATTTCCTTTCCAATTGTAGATTTGTCTTTGCCAAGCGTATCTGCGATGGACTTTTTAGAAGAATTGTTTTCAATGCCGCGTTGAATGATTCTGCGTTCGTCATCAGTTAAATGTAAATTCTTGTTAGATGTTGTCATGGTATGATCTCCTTTCTTTGCGGCAACACATCCAGCTGAGAAAAATAAAACATTCTGAAAGAGTAAAATCAACTGGAAGCTGGTGAAATAGTAAATTCTATTCTGTGT
>NZ_JBQHWJ010000117.1:0-1021 GCF_052064035.1 Bulleidia sp. HCP3S3_C9
GCATAAACTTATTGACGTTCGTTGTTTCTTGTAATGTGTCTATTTCCTGTTCAGTTTTCAAAGAACTTCCTCACTGCCCTTTCGAACAGTGCTCAATGAGTATATCATCTTCCCGCTTCCTCTGTCAACATGTTTTTTCGCTTTTTTTGTTTGAATTATGTTGACTAGTGCGTATCTCCAAATATTGGATGTGCATAGAATGTATCACTTTTTTCCATATTTGTAAAGAGTTTATTCTGTTTTTGTACAATAAAAAGGCATTTTTGCCTTTCATTCTTGTTCTTTATACATTTCTAAGTACATTCGATAGTAATGGTCGATACATTTTTGTGAAAATGGTTCTTCTTCTTTATCCATCATCTCAATCAATAAATCCATTTGCTTTTCAACGATTTTTTTGATTTTTTCTGGATATTTCATTTCTTTTGCATGCTGAGCATATTCATTTTCATCTAAAATCTGATATCCTCCATCTGGATATAGCTTTACATCCAAATCATAATCTATATTTCGGATTGCTTCTCCATCGTAAATGGATGGTGAAGCAAGATTAACGTAATAATAAATGCCCGCATGACGTATCATTGAGATAACATTAAACCATTTATCTGTGTAGAAGAAACAAACTGCAGGTTCTCTTGTCAGCCATTTTCGTCCATCGCTTTCAATTACCCATGCACGATCCGTCACGACTACAATATGTTTTTCATCTGCTTCAAGTACAAATCCTTTACACCAAGTACGATGTAAACTACCATCATGTTTATAAGATTGAATATGAACAAAACTTCCTGGTGTTGGATACATAGTTACCTTCTTTCTAACAGCCTTATTATTTTACTATTATCTTCCTATAAAACAAATAGAAGCTTATCAAAATTGAAAAGCTTCTACTCTTTTATGCTTTAAATTTAACATAATTAACCATCAGATTCACTATTGAGCAAAAATAGGAAAAGCAGCATTCAAAGCATTCGTAATCTGTCTGCGGGTCATTGGATGAGATTTAAAAATATATTTG
>NZ_JBQHWJ010000118.1:0-1002 GCF_052064035.1 Bulleidia sp. HCP3S3_C9
TCCAGCTGAGAAAAATAAAACATTCTGAAAGAGTAAAATCAACTGGAAGTTGGTGAAATAGTAAATTCTATTCTGTGTATACGAAAGTGGAATTTAACTTTTCAGTTCAGCTTGTTCTATTTTTTTAGATTTTTTTAAAATAATGCTTGCATTTCTTTTATGTTGCTGGTAATATAGTAATTGCTTGTTGGGATATAGCCAAGCGGTAAGGCAACTGGCTCTGAACCAGTCATTTCGGGAGTTCGAATCTCTCTATCCCAGCCATATTAAGACCGACTGAAAAGTTGGTCTTTTTTGTATTTAGATGAATTATATATCATGATAATAAAACAAAGTGGTATCCTGCTATGGTAAAAGGAGTCCCACTTTTTTGTATAACAAATACAAATATCAGAAACATCTGATTAGATTTATTTTTTACTCTATCAATTGTCATTGCTTATCTGAAAGCTTCTGCCTGTGAAATACCAAACACCATACATCCATCTTTGAACTCCTGCACAAAATCCTTTGGATTTGCTCCACAAATACGTGTACAGGTTTCTTTGATCCAAGTATTCTGCTGTTTATACCGCTTACTTTTATCATTTGCCATATTACTTAATACAAACAGCAGCAATAAACAACATCGTCCAAAGATGAAATCAGATTTGCGATAGAATGTTGCAGAACTCCAAGTGTAAAAAGCATTCCGCTGACAAAGAACAATACAGAGCTTAATACCTCTTTTTCTTGTTGTCATTTCTTTTTTGATGAGTAACGTTTGTATATGAATTTGTTTGAAGACTTTATTTTTCTAATCACTGCTTCATACTTGTCCGTCATTTTCTACAAAGATTATGATCTCGTATCATCGTTAATATTCATGTAAACTGTTGCTCAAATTTATTGTTACATAATTGACCATCTGATTCATTGACAAGCAAAAATAGGAAAAGCAGCATTCAAAGCATTCGTAATCTGTCTGCGGGTCATTGGATGAGATTTAAAAATATATTTGGC
>NZ_JBQHWJ010000119.1:0-978 GCF_052064035.1 Bulleidia sp. HCP3S3_C9
ACATGAAGAGGAAGAAACTGCCGGAAATGATCAACTTCGATGAAGTATATGCCTTCAGATCTGACGATTCCAAATACGTGTGCGTGCTTCTTGACTTCAAGACGCATGATCCGATCGACGCGCTTCCTTCAAGAAGATATGACTATCTTCATTCCTATTTCATGCGGATACCGAAGGAAGAGCGCGACAATGTCAGATATGTCTGCTCCGACATGTATGACTGCTACCGTTCAATTGCCAGGACATGCTTTCCGAACAGTGTGTGTATTGTGGATCATTTCCATCTGTCACAGGAGCTCGGCAGGCGCATAGATTCCGTGCGAATCAGGACGATGAAGAAATACTCAGGAAACAGGAAAAGCGATGAATACTATCTTCTGAAGAAGTTCAACTGGATGATCTTCAAATCAGACATCAACAGTGAGCCGGTCATGGATCCAAATGCAGAAAGAAAATGGAACGGTCACTTCAGAAAATATATGAATCTGTATGAGATCAAAGACCTGCTGTTCGGCATTGATCCTCAGCTGCAGGAAGCATGGAACATGAAGGATTCAATTGTTGACTTCTACAGTACGGCAACGATTGAAAATGCCGGAGAAAAGCTTAACAGAATTATAGAAGAATTCGATGATTCATCTGTGACAGAGATGAATGCATTTGCGAAGACACTGAAAAAATGGAGAAAGGAAATCATCAATTCCTTTCACATCGTAGGATATGAATATCAGATAGATCAGAGCACAGGCCATGTGGCAGCTCAGGAAAAGAAAATGAACAATGCGATCATTGAAAACAGGAATTCAATCATCAAATGCATCAAGAAGAACGCAAACGGCTATACCAATTGGACCAGATTCCGTAACAGAGTCCTTTACGTTCTGGACAAGAATTCCAGCTATTCAATGTATCCGATGAAGAAGGAGAAGAAGCAATGATAGCAGATGAAGCAATCAGACTGGTTGAATTTATCAGAGA
>NZ_JBQHWJ010000120.1:0-894 GCF_052064035.1 Bulleidia sp. HCP3S3_C9
TATTTTTTTATCTATTTCAGCGATCTGTTCCTTGATGAGTTCAATCCGTGCTACCAGGTACTTGATCTGAGTAGCTTCTGAACTGGATGGAAAGCCAATTGAATTTCTGGCAGCTTCCTTCAGCTCTTGAGCAGTAAGAGAGATGTGCTTGCCTCTGCCGGTGTCAAAGCATTTACGAAGTGTACGGATATCTGCGTGTGCAATCGCATCAGCGCTTCCAAATTCTTTCAGTATGTTCATATATACAATTCCATACTTGGACTTGAATAAACTGTTGAATTCAGGAAATACGACATCTATGCATTTCTGCAGTCGATTTGAGAGTTGATTTTCTTCTTCCTTGAGATTGTGGTGCTCTCTAGTCAGCTGTTTCTGCTCATACAGATCAAAGCTGCTGTATTTTGAAATACGGTAAGATTTGACGCGCTGGTTAGAAGAAAGTACATCACAGATAGTCAGAGTATCCAGCTTGTCATTCTTAGAGATTCCTCCCTGCATTTTGCGGGTAAGGTTAGTAGCAACAGGATTGATCAATGCAACCTGATAGTTTCTGTCCAAGAGAAACTTCAGTAAAGCAAGATTATAGTGACCTGTATCTTCCATACCGATGAGAATATCTTTCTGAGGTAAATGTTTAAAGGAAGAAAGCAGCGCATTGAATCCATCTCTGTTGTTTTCGAAGAATACAGGTTCAACAAGAATTTCACCTGTTTCCTTTTCAAGGAGACAGAAAGAGTGTTTGAGTTTACCAATGTCAATACCGACTAAATACATAAGAATACATCCTTTCAAAAATAAATGCGATGTGTTTGATACCACAACACTTAAACCACAAAACCTGGTGCAAAATACGAATTCAAAGACTCATCTAACTAATCATTGTTCTGGAATAAG
>NZ_JBQHWJ010000121.1:0-893 GCF_052064035.1 Bulleidia sp. HCP3S3_C9
AAAAAAATATATTCTGGATAAGCAGCGCGGAGCAGGCTCGCACATGGAAGTGTTTGAAAAAAGTGCCCTGGAAGCTATCGTGAATGCATCTAACGGCATTCCAAGAGTAATAGATAAAATAGTAAATCAGGCATTAGTAATCGGCAATGCATTGAACGAAAATATCATTACATCAGAAACAGTAATGAAAACTGTAGAGGATCTTCAGGTGTGAAAAGAATTCAGTATAAATGTGAAGTCAGAAACCGTGCATGGCAGGCTGAAATAAAAATATTCACAGATGTATATCCAATAGAGGCAGTCATAACAGGAAGAGGATATGCGTTTCATATCATCTACGGAAAACACGCAAATGGATATTATCTGGTCATACCTGAAATGTATATCGGATGTGAGATGGCTTATTACAAAGATGTATTCTGGAATAAATGCTCGCTGGAAAGAACAGAATTAAGTCCATATGAAATAGAAACACTCGTACAGGGAATAAAACAATTAGAAATAGAGGAAGACTGAAATGGAAGCAACAGATATTATTGAAATATGTGAGTATATATTAAAGCAGAGGGAACTCGCTGTCGAAAAAGATGAATCAGAAGATTGGGTATTTGAATACCTGCGACACATAGATGAAAAACTATCTAAACTGGAATACTATTTAAAAAAGAAAAATAATGATCTGAGTGAATCAGACAATGATAATCTGCCATTCTGAAACAGGACCCTATAGTCTGATCTATAGGGTCCTCAGTTTTTGAATAAATGATATTATATGTCATATTTGTAAACAATTTGAATACCAGCATCAAATAATTTGAATACTTCGGAATTTCACGTTATGTCTTCTGGCATTTAATTTGATTTTCTTAGTGTATTTAATGTGACGTTCTACA
>NZ_JBQHWJ010000122.1:0-844 GCF_052064035.1 Bulleidia sp. HCP3S3_C9
AACAAGCTCTCCTGGACACGCTATTCCAAGGTCTATATGCAATTCTTAGCCAGCTATCCCACTGCTGCTTCTATTGCCTCTGAAGACATCCGCAATCTCCGTAATGCACTTAAAACTGACGGACGTGGCAGGCAGTGTAAACTCACTGCTGAAGATATCAAAGAAGCTGCCAAATGTTCTGTTGGCGAAGATAACATTGCGGTCGCACTCGAAGTGCAGTCAATCATAGCTATTATCAACACTCGTAAACAACAGATTGAAAACCTGGAAAATAAAATAGAAGAATTCAGCCTGAAACTAAACTCTCCTATCATTTCCATCCCTGGCATTTCTCACATAACAGGAATGACCATCATTGCGGAGATTGGTGATATTCACGATTTTTCAGACGCCGCACATCTGATATCTTATGCCGGCATGGAGCCTCTCGTACATCAGTCTGGGAAGTACGACGCTGCGCATATGCCAATATCCAAGCACGGATCTCGTTACTTGCGCAAAGCATTGTATCAAGCGGTTTTTACCGTCTGCAAATATTGCCCAACCTTCAATGCTTATTATACTAAGAAACGTAATCAAGGTAAAACACATCGTTGTGCACAAGGTCATTGTGTACGTAAGCTGTTACGTGTCATTTACAAGCTTTTGGCGAACAATACTTCATTCGATGAAAATCTAGTCAAATAATTGACAGATATTTACAGAATAATCAATCACATAGTCAAAGCTACAACTGTAGTTGTTTTAATAGTACTTTATTCACAATTTCAAAGATCTGTTTGGGAACCTGCTGGATTTGTTAACATTCCCCAATTTCTTTCATTTATTACTTGACTTCCTTATA
>NZ_JBQHWJ010000123.1:0-821 GCF_052064035.1 Bulleidia sp. HCP3S3_C9
AAGATTAAACCATACAGTTACTCTTGTCATCTTGTTTTTCTGGTAATCCATATCATATTTGGCTTTGTCATTTTTAGATCTCATAGTCCTTACCTCACAGCTATATTATAGCATAACTAGCCGCTAGTTTAAAGTATTTAAATTAAAACCTCACTGTTTTTTGTGAGGTTTTATTTGAAGGACTTTTTCAGCAGTCTCGCTGTAACAGCTTTGAACTTTAAACTTGTTCAACTGTTACAGCCTCTTTTTTGAACTATGAACGTTTTACAACTGCTTTTTTTCCACAAAAAGCGATTCCGATTTTTACTATAGAGTGAACTTGTGCATCTAATAGTTCTGTATCATATTTCTTTTCTTCAATTTGCTTTAAGGCAAAATCAGCCAGAGATTCTAAATCAATATGTGGATCTTTTGTGTATTTGAATTCAAAAATAAATCCTGGAATTTCCTTTGTTAAAGGGATAAGTTGAATGTCAAATCGTCCTAGACCGGATTCTCTATTTGACTTAATTTGATATTGATTGCTTAGAATTGCACATAAACCTAACATCATACCATGATAAAAACTTTCGTTTGCTCCATCTATTGTGGAGATGCTTTTTAACATGAAATCTTCTAATAATGATTGAAGCTTGCTTGCATCTTTTGAAAAAATAGCCTGCTGGATAGAAATTGATATATTGTTTTGATTCGTTCGATTTAGAATTTCTTTTTTCGGCTAATCTACAATCGTGTGGTTGACAAATGGCTTATTTACGCTTAAATCTAACCCTTTCAAGAACTAAATGGCGCAGAATTCTATTAGATTTCGGCCATTTTTC
>NZ_JBQHWJ010000124.1:0-812 GCF_052064035.1 Bulleidia sp. HCP3S3_C9
GTTGAACTGTCTTTTATCCGTACTGGAATAGACAAGCTGTATAAAGAAAAAGTAACTCCTGATACTACAAACTATGAAAATATCGAATCTCATGTTCACAGATGTCCTCACTGTGGATCTGTACACTTTGTAAAGAACGGTTTCAATCCAAAGCACAGACAGAAATACAGATGCAAGGACTGCCGTTCAGTATTCATGGCAACTACCGGCACCATGTTTACACATTCAAGAACAAATTTTAATACATGGTCTACTTTTATAGCTGGTGAACTGAATGGACTTACACTTGAGCAGCAGACAGTTGCTACTGAACTAAGCATAGTTACATGTTTTAATATGCGTCACAAGCTGTACAAAGCCATTTCAAAAGTACAGGAAAATGCTGTTCTCAGTGGTGATGTTGAACTTGATCCTTCCTATACGAGTATCAACCTGAAAGGCACCGAGCCTGAGAACATGCCTAGAATGAGCAAGCATCGTGGAAAGCACAAGGCAACGCCATATTTTCATCATATACCAGGAACAAGTCATCATAAAATCTGCATTGTAGCTGCGATTGATGAACACGATCAGATGCTTTTTAAAATCGGTGGTCTTGGAAGAGAAAGCTTTCAGATACTGAATCAGTACAGAAAGCATTTTTCTGAACACACAAAGATTATCAGTGATGACAGTCATAGTATTCAGACATTTGTATCTGAAAACGGATTTGAAAGTGATGTCATTCCATCTGGTGCATATGTGTCACCGACTGGAAATACAGTATCATCAGTAAATGAACTGCATGCAGAGGCAAAGAATATGATCAGACA
>NZ_JBQHWJ010000125.1:0-810 GCF_052064035.1 Bulleidia sp. HCP3S3_C9
ACTTTTACCTCGCAGTTAAAGTGTATATCCAGCAATATGATTTTATTGTACTAAAAAGCGGACACTAAAGAGATTTCTGAACTTTTTTGAATCAGGTGGTCAGTTATGAAATTTTTCAAAAAACTTTATTGAGTATGATAATAAAGCATGTTACAGTATCACAGTTAAGTTGAGGTATATTATGCAAGGATTTGTTGCTTGGTGGGCTGCACATGTTGCCTTACCACATTGGTTAAGTGTATTTATCGTTTCAATGATTCCTCTGATTGAAGAGCGTGGAGGTCTCATATTAGCAAAATTATTAAATATGCCATTATGGACTGGAGTATTCTGGTGTGTTATTGGCAATATCATTCCAATTCCATTTATTCTTTTATTGATTAAAACAATATTACATTGGATGAGTGATCATCATATGAGTAAAATTACTGACTGGATTATGGAAAAAGCTAATAAGAATCGACCAAAGATTGAAAAATATGGATTCTGGGGTTTGATGCTTTTTGTCGGGATTCCTCTTCCTGGTACAGGTGCATGGACAGGTGCTTTAGTTGCTTCTGTATTTGATATGGATTTAAAAAAATCTTCCTTATCAATTTTACTAGGTATTTTCTTAGCAGCTGTAATTATGACATTTGTATCATATGGAATGATTGGCGCTGTTGTTTCTTAACTTCCTTTTCACAAGGAAGTTTTTTTATCTTATAAGAAATTGAATGCGTTTGTGAAAATGAAAAAAGCAGAAAAATGATATAGATATTCATCTGAAAGATGAATAAGCATGATGAAAACAGCTTCAATTAAATTGAC
>NZ_JBQHWJ010000126.1:0-775 GCF_052064035.1 Bulleidia sp. HCP3S3_C9
TCGGCTAATCTACAATCGTGTGGTTGCAGATTAGCTATTTTTGTGAATGAACAAAATAATAAGATATAATAAATGAGCCAAAGAAAGTTAATGTCTAAGCAGTTATTCAGAACTTTGTTTGGCGACAATCCTCACTGGATAACTGCTTAGACATGTTGAGGATTTTTTTATTATGTCTAAACAGATAAATCCATATCTGGATTTTGTGCTTGGTTTAGATGCAACACAGTTTGATTTACTGTGCGACGCTATAAACCAGCGGAAAGATAGAGAAAGATATGGTGTCACTTCTTTTGAAGAAGCTGCTCTTAATTATGGTCGAAAACCGATATGTCCAAAGTGTCTATCAGATAAGTATCATGAAGATGGCTACACTCCATCGCTGGCAAAGCGGTATAAGTGTGAAAACTGTGAATGCAGTTATACATTACTGGCTGATTCCATATTTAATTCTTCAAAAATATCATTCCACAAGTTGATGAGCTATATTCAGCTCATGAGTTTTAATGTACCTCTAGAATTGATATGTGAAGTATTGGATATAGCCAGCAATACTGCAGAACTATGGAGAAAAAAGATATTTTCAACTGTAGACAATTACCAGGATCATCTCAGGCTGTACAATCGTGTATGGATCGATGAAACGTACATAGAAGATTATCAAGTGCTGGAATCATATAATAACGAAAAGCATCCAAGAGGACTGTCGAAAACTAAGATATGCATCGTAGTGGCTATTGATTCCAGTAAGAATATGCTGGCAGTCATTTGTGGT
>NZ_JBQHWJ010000127.1:0-736 GCF_052064035.1 Bulleidia sp. HCP3S3_C9
CATTAGGCATACCGACAGCAGTAGACAGAGTAATTCAACAGGCCGTTGCACAAGTACTCAGTCAAATCTATGATTCATCATTCAGTGAAAACAGTTATGGTTTCAGATCGAACAGAAGTGCACATGATGCAATAGATAAAGTACTAGAGTATCTGAATGAAGGCTATGAGTGGGTAATAGACTTGGATATTGAAAAGTATTTCGACACAGTAAATCATGATAAATTGATTTCAATTCTTAGAGAGAAGGTAAATGATAAAACCACATTACACCTGATACGTTCATTCTTAAGAGCAGGAGTAATGGAAAACGGTTTAACATCACCAACAGAAATTGGGGTGCCGCAAGGAGGTCCGCTTTCACCAATATTGTCAAATATCTATTTAGATAAATTTGATAAAGAATTAGAAGAAAGAGGATTACGATTTGTAAGATATGCCGATGACTGTGACATATTCGTCAAAAGTGAGATGAGTGCAAACAGAGTGATGAAATCAGTAACCTCATGGCTGGAAAGAAAACTGTTTCTGAAGGTCAGTGCTACTAAAACAAAGGTAGTAAGACCAAACGATAGTAATTTTCTAGGATTCACATTTTGGAAAAATAAAGACAGCTGGAAATGTAAACCTAGCAGTGACAGGAAAGTAAAGCTATACACGAAAATCAGAGAAGTACTGCAACGAAAAGCAGCAGTAGCTAGACCACTTTCTTATACATTTACAAAAGTGAATCAGAT
>NZ_JBQHWJ010000128.1:0-725 GCF_052064035.1 Bulleidia sp. HCP3S3_C9
TGTATTTCATTTCCATAATTGAAGTTTTGATTTCATCTTTATGTGCTTTGAAATATTCATCAAGCTTGCTGACAGGCATCTCATCTATACCTGGTGCACCTTTGTTGACCTTAACTCTTCTGAGAGCTTCATCCAGATTTTCTTCACTTAGAATCACTTTAATTAATTCCATTGTCGCTGTCCTTCCTTCTATTTGTAAATACTTCTGAAATCATCCCAATTCCTTTCACCATCAGAGATTACGTTTCTCTGTTCCTGGCTATCCTCTTATTCGGACTGTTCAGATATTGCGTACAGTGAAAGACACTATACAAACATTAGACTCTTCGCATCCATTCCTGTTACAGAACTTCATCGCTACTATAGTCTCAGCTGACTCCTTGTAGTTAACTTTTTATCGAACGAAATTACCATCACTGATTTAAAAGATTTTGGACTTATCGCCTACAAGGCCTCCCGGGGTAATTCACTAATCCTCTTTCTTTCACAACGTCTTGATTTACTGGTTTGATTTTACGTTTACCCTTTGGGCTTCAGTTTGTTGGGCAACCTTACCCATCATTTAGCCTTGTATCAAGTTTCTATCCGTACGCTCGAAAGAATTGCTACACCACTTCCTTCACTCATGGCATCACTGCCAACAGCTTGTGGTTTACTACACTTGGCGGTAAAGACCTGTGGTCAGTTTATCTCTGACTGAATTAGCGCCATGCCCGGCACACCCA
>NZ_JBQHWJ010000129.1:0-660 GCF_052064035.1 Bulleidia sp. HCP3S3_C9
CATTCTTGATTTTTGGCAGAATTTCATCTGCCTTCTTCTCAATCTCATCCAGTCTTTCCTGATAACGATCTAGATCTTCCTTGATTGACTTGAATTCAATTCTGGCTATTGATGCCGCTTCTTTTCTGCCAATACTGTTTCTAGCTGCTTCATACAGCTTTCTGGCTTTTCTTTCTCCTGCACCTCGTACCTTCTTACTTCTCCAGATCTGCAATATTCCTTCAACACCTAACGTCACGATGTCTTCAGGTAATGGATACAGGTCCAGAATCATCATTGCAGTCTTTGATACAACGTTCTTGTACGCTCCTTTAAATTCTGGAAAATAACGTGAATACCATCGAGATAATCTGTTCTTGCATTGCGTGAGACTTTCCTGTGTACGTATGCGCAGATTGGAAAGTTCTCTTAGCTCTGCATACTCTTCTTCAGGCATGTATGGGAACTGATATCTCCCATCTGCTACAAGACCTGCAATTACCTTAGGGTCTTTCCTGTCATTCTTTGATGGATCATTGTCATCTAATTCCTTTGACTTATGAACAGCTGCAGGATTTACATGTACAAGAATCATTCCATTATCTTTACAATATGTAGCTAAAGCTTCCCAATATATGGAAGTCGGTTCCATACCAACGATAATCTTTTCAAGACCATTTG
>NZ_JBQHWJ010000130.1:0-625 GCF_052064035.1 Bulleidia sp. HCP3S3_C9
GAGCATTCACTTTAACAAATCCCCAGTCCATCTGGTAATTCTCACCAGGACCTGTATGATATCTTCTGCCTCTGTTTCCCTGTGGACTTACAATCTCTCTTGGTGCTGGAACCAGATCTTTATGTGCAGCAATATATCGTTTGATAGAAGTTCTGCTTCCTGGATAGCCGACTCCTTGAAGTCTTTCAAAGATAACTTCAGAATTTGTGACATTCTTTCTGAGATAATCATCAATTGTGCCCTCGTATCCTGAAATAACAGATTTCTTGGACTTTTTTCCTTTATTTCCATTTGGTTTTACTGCAAAACTATTTTTCTTTAATCTTCTTAGTTTAGATCGACTGATGCCTGTGATTCTGTGCAGTTCTGCCAGATTAACTTTCTCAATCGAATAACTTTCACCCATTTTTCCCTTTATGGTGGCAAGGGCATGTGCTAATATGTCCTCGAGGTCATTACTATTAATATTCAAAATACCTCCTCCATCTGATGTGTTGACGTATATCAGTGTAGGACTGTTATTGAAAAATGGTAATGGTCTTTTATTATGATTGGCTATTTTTAATGGACTGAAAATGGCGATTTTCACTGGACACTTTTTGGCGATTTTCACCGGTCCCTAACA
>NZ_JBQHWJ010000131.1:0-569 GCF_052064035.1 Bulleidia sp. HCP3S3_C9
TCATTTTCATTTGCATACTCTATATTTTCCTTTTCAGAATATGCTCCATCTCCAACAATATTATCAACATCTATTCCGTTAGCTTCTGTCTTGTCTGCTAAAGATGCAAGTCCCTTCCGTCGTGCTTCTCTCCGGAAGTGACAGCAGCAGCTGTAATAATTCTTTCTGGAGTCATTGCGATATGTGTCTTATACCCAAAGAATTCTGTGTCTGCAGTTTTGTGTCCCGTCTTGGCATCACTGTCTTTAGAGTAGGTCAGCTCTTCATTTACATCATCCAGCGTTTCACGGAGAAGATTCATATTTTCTTGTATGTTCTTATATGCCTTTAAACTTTCATCATCATCAACCAGCCTGTATACTCTTTCGCAGTAGTCAACTACTTCTTCATACAGTCCGATTCTGTTGTTGTCTGGTTTTTTTGGCATCTGTTTCACATATTCTTCATTTACGCTGCATACTGTAGAACGCCAAATTAAATACACATAAAACCAATAATATATTCAAATTAAATAAAAAAACGATGCAGAGAAAAGACTAAATCATAGTCAAAATATCTGCATTTTCTGT
>NZ_JBQHWJ010000132.1:0-568 GCF_052064035.1 Bulleidia sp. HCP3S3_C9
GACTTCCGAGTTTGTGGACTAACAGTTATTTTGTAAGCACTGTTGGTGGTGCTCCACTTGCAGTCATTAAACAATACATTGAGAATCAGAAAAGCGTGTAGGTATAAATATGCAGCTGTCAGAAACAATAAAACTTTATATGACAAAAGAACAGAAATCTCTTGTTGTTATGACTATGAACGAGTATATCAATACAGTTAATAGTCTTGTTTCTGTTGCTTCAAATGGTACATCTATCAGTAAATACACAACTGCTGATGTCAAGGCCAGTCTTCCGTCTGCCCTGACAAATCAATGTATTCGTGATGCCAGATCTATTGTCAACAGGTACAATAAGGACTGTCGTAAATTTTCTGCTAAGAATAAGAAACCTGCTAATCAGAAATCTAGCATCACGATAAAAAAGCCTGCAGTTCCTGTTCTCAAAAGACCATGTTGTTATATCAATAATCAGAACTTTAAGATTAAAGATAACTGCATTGAATTTCCAGTTCTGATCAACGGTAAATCAAGGCGCATAGCTGTCCGTACTTCTATGACGGATAATCAGAAATTGATATTTGCGAAT
>NZ_JBQHWJ010000133.1:0-543 GCF_052064035.1 Bulleidia sp. HCP3S3_C9
CATGTCCACGTGAGAATCAAAGATGGAGGCGACCGTAGTAGAAGAGATATAGTATCTTTTCGCAACGGAAGAGAATGTCTCGTTGTAATTTTTCAGATCATTAAGGATGTTGTAGACGGTAAGAGCGGAAATCTTCATTGATTTGAAGACAAACGGATTGTGCTCGTAGTACGTTTTCCCGCACACCGGACAGACATATCTCCGTGCATGATATCTGAGAGTGCATCGCCTGTCGGAAAGAACGGAGTGGGTAATGTTCTTGGTGACGTAGTTCTTGATGTGTGGCTGATCACATCCGCATATCGGGCACGGAACAGGATCAGAAACAAGAATAATGTCGATAATGACGGTGTTTCCAGCACGAATACAGCTTACTTCCTGAACGTCACTGTATTCGAGGTTGAAAAGCTGCAGTATGAATTGTTTTTCTTTATTTTCATCAAACATAAGATGATAGTCTCCTTACGTGAACATTAAAAAGCATCCAGAAGGAAAAAAGTGTCTCCGTCATGTTGGTAGAGAGAAAAAATGCGCAAGAGAGGA
>NZ_JBQHWJ010000134.1:0-541 GCF_052064035.1 Bulleidia sp. HCP3S3_C9
AAGCTATGATAAAGGGTTCTACGTCTATGCCAAATCTGACAGATCATCTGAAGATTCTGATACCACCCATACAGAAAACATCAAAGGCTGTGTCAATTACATGATGCGCTATGCATCCCGTCCTGCCATGGCTGAAAGCAGAATCACTTCTTTTGATAAAGCAACTCATGAGGTCGTCTGGTATTATGATGATCATAAAACTGAAGAACGTATAACTGTCAAGGAATCCGGCCGTGAACTGCTGAAGAAAATTTTCATCCATGTTCCTGAAAAGCATTTCCGCATGATCAGATATTATGGCTTCTACAACAACAAGTGTCAGGATCTCTTGAATCATATTCATGAACTTCTGGGAAAAGAAAGAAAAAAAGACTACTCAAAAGAAGCACGGGACAGACTGAAAAAAAGAAAGCTGAACAAATTAAAATACAGAACTGCCATCAGAGATACCTACAATCGTGATGTGCTTTTATGCAGCTGCGGCTGTATAATGAATTACATAGATACATACAATCCATTGGAGGGAATCACAAATGACAGA
>NZ_JBQHWJ010000135.1:0-525 GCF_052064035.1 Bulleidia sp. HCP3S3_C9
AAAAAATTCCAGCAGGATATGAAGTTTGTGAAAAGGGAGATATTAACTTCTGTGGTGTAGAAGATGTAAATGTCAAAGTTCGTAAGGTTGCCGCACAGACAAGAAACGTGCGTGTTCATTATGTATCCGAATCAGGAGAAATGATTGAAGACAATATTGAAGAACTGACAATTCCAGCAGATCAAACTGTAGTAAAAGC
Organism: Bulleidia sp. HCP3S3_C9; assembly: GCF_052064035.1. Taxonomy (NCBI): domain Bacteria; kingdom Bacillati; phylum Bacillota; class Erysipelotrichia; order Erysipelotrichales; family Erysipelotrichaceae; genus Bulleidia; species Bulleidia sp. HCP3S3_C9. Next base: position 200 of record NZ_JBQHWJ010000135.1, read on the forward strand.
TGCTGATTTGAAAAAAATTCCAGCAGGATATGAAGTTTGTGAAAAGGGAGATATTAACTTCTGTGGTGTAGAAGATGTAAATGTCAAAGTTCGTAAGGTTGCCGCACAGACAAGAAACGTGCGTGTTCATTATGTATCCGAATCAGGAGAAATGATTGAAGACAATATTGAAGAACTGACAATTCCAGCAGATCAAACTGTAGTAAAAGCTGCTGATTTGAAAAAAATTCCAGCAGGATATGAAGTTTGTGAAAAGGGAGATATTAACTTCTGTGGTGTAGAAGATGTAAATGTCAAAGTTCGTAAGGTTGCCGCACAGACAAGAA
>NZ_JBQHWJ010000136.1:0-514 GCF_052064035.1 Bulleidia sp. HCP3S3_C9
GCTTCTTCCGAAAGTATGGAGAGTGGCAATCATACCGAATCTGTTGGAATCTTTGAAATTGCGGTACAGGTAGTAATTGTCCTTGTCGTTTCTGACTCTGCCGGTTTTGCCACGTTTTCTTTTTTCAGATTTGAAGATGTTTTCATTAGTGATCTTCATGATGGTATTGCGGGCGGCAGCAAAAAGAAGATCCAGGGCATTTCTGTTTTTTCTGAAGAAGAAGCGGTACTGTTCAGGTATGGTAAAGACTATATGTCTGTGCCTGACATCAAGGCACATGGATTCAGCTTTGACGGCAAGCTGTTTTTGATATTTGGTGCCGCAGGAGGTGCAGAGTCTGGAATGACAGTGATGGTAGATGATATTGAAATTGCCACAGGAAGGACATTCGAACATGTCATATCCGAGATATTCAGTTTTACAGAGAAGAGTATTCTGTACGTTGTCCAGGACAGTATCGCGAAGCTTTCCGATGTCGTAGAGATGCTGGATCCAGTCAAGGTTGTCCCAGAGA
>NZ_JBQHWJ010000137.1:0-495 GCF_052064035.1 Bulleidia sp. HCP3S3_C9
ACCTAGCAGTGACAGGAAAGTAAAGCTATACACGAAAATCAGAGAAGTACTGCAACGAAAAGCAGCAGTAGCTAGACCACTTTCTTATACATTTACAAAAGTGAATCAGATCGTTCATGGATGGATAAATTATTTCCGCATAGGAAGCATGAAGATATTCATGAAAGAATTTGGACAATGGCTGCGCCACAAGATACGTGTAGTCATAATCAAGCAGTGGAAAAAGCCAATGAGAATCTATACGAATCTGCAGAGAATCAACAAGAGATTCAGATGCAATTTTACAGACGAGGATATATTCAAGGTGGCAAATACAAGACTTGGATTATATCGACAATGTGGATTGAATGTAATCAACTTTATCATCAGTCCAAAAGTGCTGGTCATACAAAAAGCGGAAAGACCAGGTTTAGTCAATCCGCTGGAATACTATCTAAGATAGTTGTGATTTTAATACAAATGTAGCGCCGTATACGGAACCGTACGTACGGTGCA
>NZ_JBQHWJ010000138.1:0-492 GCF_052064035.1 Bulleidia sp. HCP3S3_C9
TGCATTACGATAGCTGCAGATTGGGCATGTCTGACTTCTAAAATCTGGCGGTATTTGTACATAGTCATATCCATACCAGTTGAGTTCAGACATGAGCTTCTGCTGCAGTCTTCCACGGGCAAATGTAGACAGATCACCATTCAGTCTGTGAGACTTTTCAAATTCTCTGATATCCAGCAATTCAAGCACAGTCAAAATATCATGTGTGATACATGACATATATGCTTTTACATCCTGTTTGATTTCATGATTCAGCATATTGTAGTAGGCACGCTTCTTGCGATACGGTGCATCTGCTGTGCGTATCATATGCTCCAGGTTATCCATCTTCTGGATGAGAGAACGTCTCACATCCGCAGGAAGGTTCTTATGATGACGCACATAATAGACAATATGAAATGACCTCCCAATAACTTGTAGCAGCGAGGATCATCCGAGATATACTTGTTATTGGTAATAAAAACAAGAGTATTAGGAAGTTGCCTTAATACA
>NZ_JBQHWJ010000139.1:0-490 GCF_052064035.1 Bulleidia sp. HCP3S3_C9
CTCAACTTTTATGCCTGCTAACTTTGCCTTGTATTCTATAAACTGTGCAAGCCTATAGAAAGACCATGTATGCAGACTGGGATTGTTTTTTCGACTTGTTCTTGTCGTAGAACGAATGTTTGCCAAACGTTCTAATTTTATAACTTTAACATCATGAACAACAGCAGTCTCAACGATCTCGCGGCTTATCTTATGGTCAATGTCCTTCATGATGCGCTGTTCTTTATTGTTGATGCGTTTTATGGCATCAGGCTTTTTAGCTTTGCCTAGTTTCTTGCGAAGATATTTATAATGCCTGCGCATATATTTATTTTTACGACCATTGCCATAGAACTTAACGCTGCCATCAGATGTATATGATACCGCAGGACATTTAATGCCAAGGTCAACACCCATGGCACTGCCATCGTCAGTATACTCAGGTTCATTAACCTCATATACGACTTGAGCAACTATCTTGCTGCCTTTATAGACAATACGCATGGTTCCA
>NZ_JBQHWJ010000140.1:0-479 GCF_052064035.1 Bulleidia sp. HCP3S3_C9
ATGACAGAATGCAACTCAGAGAAGATACTTGATAACATGTTCTATGAAGCAGATGTTGCATATATCGGATCAAAATCAAAAGAACCAGGACATCAGGGCTGTGGTACGGAACAACAGCCTTTTTTCATAGCTCTGTCAACGAGCAGAAACAGTAACTATCCACAGTTCATTAAATTAAGAGCAGTACCAAAAGATGACAGTGAAACAACAAATGCCTTTCTTACACAGTCACTTGTTCTATCAAAAGACAGGACATTGAATACAGATGGCAAGACAACATTCAATGTCATGAAAGATAGAATCACAGTAGTAAATGAGAAGATAGATTACTCCAAGGATAATCATAGACTCTATTGGCTGAATACTATTCTTGGTGATATCAAGAACAATATCATTGGCATTTACCATGGTGCAAGAAAGATAGATCTGCCACTGTTTTTTGGAGAACAGGAATACAGATTCAATCATAGAAATACAGG
>NZ_JBQHWJ010000141.1:0-475 GCF_052064035.1 Bulleidia sp. HCP3S3_C9
ATTGCTTGTAAAGATCATACAGTTCGGACCTTCTTTTGAAGCACGTCTGTCTATGACATCAAAGAAGATTCTTGTATTTTCCTTGTCAAACTTGCATCTTCCCATTTCATCAATAATAAGACAGCTTGGTTTTACAAGACCATTTGTCGTGCTTCCTACGCTGTCATTCTTTCTTGCCTGGGTAAGACGCTGATTGAGTTCTGTTGCCTTCAGGAAATAGACCTTATTTCCTAATTCGCAGCACGCTCTTCCAAATGCCATAGCCAGATGTGTCTTTCCGATTCCTGGCGGACCGATAAAAGCAAGATTTCTGTGTTCATACAGCGGGGACAGTGTACTGAGATTCTTCAGCTTTTCCAGATTATTTGAATGCACATATGAGAAATCAAAATTACTGAAGGTTTTTGGTTCTGTCAGTGGAAGTCTGCTCAACTTCAGGCAGGTATTCACCACTGCCTCCTTTTTTCTCTCTTCA
>NZ_JBQHWJ010000142.1:0-475 GCF_052064035.1 Bulleidia sp. HCP3S3_C9
AATCCTTTGCATGGATAGCAGAATCAATCATAAAAACATTGTAACAAAAAAGAACAGACTGTCGAATCTGTTCTATGTTAGACAAGCAGTTGCGTCAGCAACTTTTTTTATAAGACGCTCTTTTTAAAGATTTAGTTGATATTTGAAAATATGCCATAATGATACTCACCGTAAGCACTGTAAAGATCAATCGGCATTGGCAGTTTAACGATATCTCTGCATATAAATGGTATCTGTTCCAGCATCGATTCCATATATGCTTCAGGTTTCCACTTTCTCATGTCCAGTGTATATTTCAGCTTCTTCTTGAATACGATCCAGTCCAGATATCCCTGCAGATGTCTTGTACTGACTCCATGCTTTATGTCTGATCATATTCTTTGCCTCTGCATGCAGTTCATTTACTGATGATACTGTATTTCCAGTCGGTGACACATATGCACCAGATGGAATGACATCACTTTCAAATCCGTTT
>NZ_JBQHWJ010000143.1:0-462 GCF_052064035.1 Bulleidia sp. HCP3S3_C9
CCAAATATATTTTTAAATCTCATCCAATGACCCGCAGACAGATTACGAATGCTTTGAATGCTGCTTTTCCTATTTTTGCTCAATAGTGAATCTGATGGTTAATTATGAAATTTATTATTTCTAGAGCATTGCTTTCAATAGAAGTAAAATTTGTATCACTTCCTGAATGTCCATCTAATATAGGAATAACTATGTGAAATTCATTTTCAAGCAAGGATATTTCATCTATATAATTCCACCAAGAAAGACCTCCACCGTGTAATAAAATTATAATATCATTATTCTTTGATCCATATTCTTTATATTCCATCTAACATCTCCATAAATTCTGATTTATAATCTGAATAAATTATTCGGCTAATCTACAATCGTGTGGTTGACAAATGGCTTATTTACGCTTAAATCTAACCCTTTCAAGAACTAAATGGCGCAGAATTCTATTAGATTTCGGCCATTTTTCAT
>NZ_JBQHWJ010000144.1:0-461 GCF_052064035.1 Bulleidia sp. HCP3S3_C9
TTGGTAAGACTTGAAAATTCAATTACATCTTCTTCGGGTGCAAGACCAAGAAAATATTTGAACGCCATATCTGTACGTGTTCTTTCAACAACATCTCTGTCAGAAAGCTCATACATCCGCTTAAGCATAAGGTATTTGAACATGACCTGCGGCCTGTATCCTGGTCTGCCGTTGCCGGAAGTGTATGTGTGTTTCAGCAGATCATCTACAAAGCTGAAATCCACGAGCTCATTCAGCTGCCGGAGCTCGTGATCTTCTGGAATGATTATGTCGTAAAGATCGATATAGGGACTGAGAATCATACCTTCCTGTTTGATCATAAGCTATCCTCGCTGCGATTCATTTCATTTCTCAGTGCTTTTTTTATGATTTCAGATTTAGATGCTTTGGATTTGTCCAGCCACGAAATAATATCTTTATCCTTGTCAAGATTAAACCATACAGTTACTCTTGTCATCTTG
>NZ_JBQHWJ010000145.1:0-461 GCF_052064035.1 Bulleidia sp. HCP3S3_C9
TCTTGTAATGTGTCTATTTCCTGTTCAGTTTTCAAAGAACTTCCTCACTGCCCTTTCGAACAGTGCTCAATGAGTATATCATCTTTCCGCTTCCTCTGTCAACATGTTTTTTTGCTTTTTTTATTTCCATGTCTCACACTTCTCTGCGGCCTATTGAATATACTCTCTTTTCTCTCTCTTTGCAAGGGGTTTTTTCAAATATTATAAAAAACTGAAGTTTTTGGGATATCAAACTCCACATTTCTTTGGATTATCCAAAATTGGATGAGGTTTTGACATATTCCAAAATAACATGATGTTCATGAGGTCTTGAAGAAAAATCGACGTTCAAATATTTTGAGGTGCATTTCCATGCATCTTTTTTTATGATTGTATTAGTAATCATCATTTTACGGAAAGGATAAAAAGAAAACAGAAGACCATATGAGTTGCCGCTCAGTCTTCTGCTGTCTTTCAAACAA
>NZ_JBQHWJ010000146.1:0-448 GCF_052064035.1 Bulleidia sp. HCP3S3_C9
ATCCTGGATTTACAAAAGGTGGAAATGCAAACAGTGGAAAACCTATGCTGAAATGTAGCTGCTGTCATAAACGCTTCACTTATGACAACGGTCAGCTTACACACTATTCCCACCAGGACGAATCAAAGTGGGATCAGCTTATCGTAGATACCTTTTCACAAGTACCAGTAGAAAAATCAGCAGCGAATATGAATATAAGCACATATACAGTCTGGCGTATGCGAATGAAGCTGCTTCATATGCTTGAAAAAATGATTGCAGATACAGTTGTCTCTGGAGAAATAGAACTGGATGAAAAGTATGTACTAAATTCACATAAAGGTGAAAAAATAGATAATTTGAAACCAAGAAAACGTGGTGGTTCAGCTTCTAAAAGAGGACTGTCAAATGAACAGATCTGTTTACCTACAGCAGTGCAGAGAAATGGCACTGCTGTTTTAAAAGCAAC
>NZ_JBQHWJ010000147.1:0-430 GCF_052064035.1 Bulleidia sp. HCP3S3_C9
ACTGTTATTGAAAAATGGTAATGGTCTTTTATTATGATTGGCTATTTTTAATGGACTGAAAATGGCGATTTTCACTGGACACTTTTTGGCGATTTTCACCGGTCCCTAACAATGACAAGACCATATGCACAAGATACAAAGAAATAGCTCACCATAATAGGAGATGTTTTTACGAATGCAAATTTCATTTCTTTTTTCATAATGGAAATATTATATGCTTTTTTATTCTGTTCGAAACAAACTTTCATATATTTTTTGGCTATATTAGCAAAATGGTGAACATATTTTAATATTGTACGAAAATGTGGACAGTAACAATAATTAAGCAGCATTATAATGTCAGCACATTCAAGGAGATGACATTATGAAAGATACTGAAATCATTAACTTTTACAACAATCTAGATCAATATGCAAAGGATAAAATCGAT
>NZ_JBQHWJ010000148.1:0-425 GCF_052064035.1 Bulleidia sp. HCP3S3_C9
AAATGTGGATATAAAGAAAATCAGAAAAGCAAAACATATAACATCACAGTAAAGATGAGTAAAATACATCAGGATCATCAGGACAGGCAACAGACAGAATATTATCAGGAGCTGGCTGGTGAACGTTACAAAATAGAAGCTAAAAATGCGGAGCTAAAAAAAGAACATGGATATGCACATACTGTATATGCAGGAATAAACGGGATGATGCTTCAGGCAGGTGTCACCATTTTTGTGGTGAATTTAAAAAGAATATTGAAGCTGAAAAAAAGATAGATAAGCAAAAATATATTGATAAAAACCAAATAAAACAGGTATATACCTCAAATTCTTTTCTGAAATTTGTGAATATACCTGTTTTCATTCTAATTTGTAAACAATTTGATTAAATCTCGTTTATGACTGATACTTTTTCAACAGTCTCG
>NZ_JBQHWJ010000149.1:0-424 GCF_052064035.1 Bulleidia sp. HCP3S3_C9
AGTAAGAGAGATGTGCTTGCCTCTGCCGGTGTCAAAGCATTTACGAAGTGTACGGATATCTGCGTGTGCAATCGCATCAGCGCTTCCAAATTCTTTCAGTATGTTCATATACACAATTCCATACTTGGACTTGAATAAACTGTTGAATTCAGGAAATACGACATCTATGCATTTCTGCAGTCGATTTGAGAGTTGATTTTCTTCTTCCTTGAGATTGTGGTGTTCTCTAGTCAGCAGCTTCTGCTCATACAGATCAAAGCTGCTGTATTTTGAAATACGGTAAGATTTGACGCGCTGATTAGAAGCAAGTACGTCACAGATAGTCAGAGTATCCAGCTTGTCATTCTTAGAGATTCCTCCCTGCATTTTGCGGGTAAGGTTAGTAGCAACAGGATTGATCAATGCAACCTGATAGTTTCTGTCC
>NZ_JBQHWJ010000150.1:0-421 GCF_052064035.1 Bulleidia sp. HCP3S3_C9
TGTAAACAATTTGAATACCAGCATCAAATAATTTGAATACTTCGGAATTTCACGTTATGTCTTCTGGCATTTAATTTGATTTTCTTAGTGTATTTAATGTGACGTTCTACAGTATACTTTCTTTCTGAGATTTTTACAAACTTCAAGAAGGTATTCTCGTGCACTTTTTGTTCCATATCTGGCTTCTGTATGCGTGGAATCAACAATAATGGTTTTAGACAGTTTGATTCCGTTCTCTGCTGCTATCTGTACACTCTTTGAAATCAGGGCATCCATGACGGATTCATCTTTCAGGCGCAGTTTTCTGAACTTGGTAAGACTTGAAAATTCAATTACATCTTCTTCGGGTGCAAGACCAAGAAAATATTTGAACGCCATATCTGTACGTGTTCTTTCAACAACATCTCTGTCAGAAAGCTCA
>NZ_JBQHWJ010000151.1:0-420 GCF_052064035.1 Bulleidia sp. HCP3S3_C9
ATCGTTCTTGGCAGACATACCAAGTTCTTTACGCCTAAGGCATGTAGACCTGGGATTGATAAATTTAACAGTGAACTTTTTATCCAAAAGAAAATCTGTAAGATTGACCAAGTAATGACCAGTGTCTTCCATACCAACGGCATGTTTTCTATGAAGATACTGTTTGGTTTTGGAATAGAAAAGATTAAAGCCTTTCTGATCGTTATTGAAGAAAAAAGGTGTTATAAGAATCTCGCCGGTCTTGTCATCAATGGCAGAAGCACAATGCTTAAATTTACCGACATCAATACCGATGTTAATCATGGTATCACTCCTTTCAAAAATATAAGTGACGAATACCAGTATCGCCGTTTCAAAAGTATCAGAGAATATGGTTCAAAATGTGAACTCACTTCAATAAAAGAAGGGCTCATCTAACTA
>NZ_JBQHWJ010000152.1:0-416 GCF_052064035.1 Bulleidia sp. HCP3S3_C9
CTGGTAGCACGGATTGAACTCATCAAGGAACAGATCGCTGAAATAGATAAAAAAATAGAAGAGTTCTCCATCCAAAACAACTCTCCTATTCTCTCCATTCCAGGGATTTCACATTTCTCTGGTACTTCGATTCTAGCAGAACTTGGAGATATACACAACTATTCAAAGCCTTCTCAGATCATTAAATTTGCAGGTGTAGCACCGTTGACCTATGAATCATCACAGTTCACCGCTCAACACACTGCCATTACAAAGAAAGGCTGTAAATACCTCAGAAAGACCCTGTATCAGATCATTACACCTGTCATACAGTACAATCCCGTTTTCAGAAAATTCTATCTGTTAAAGATAGCCCAGGGAAAAGGACACAGGTGTGCACAGGGTCACTGTGTAAGAAAACTCATGCGAGTCATCTA
>NZ_JBQHWJ010000153.1:0-408 GCF_052064035.1 Bulleidia sp. HCP3S3_C9
TTGGTCAATCTTACAGATTTTCTTTTGGATAAAAAGTTCACTGTTAAATTTATCAATCCCAGGTCTACATGCCTTAGGCGTAAAGAACTTGGTATGTCTGCCAAGAACGATCGTAAAGATTCTATCCTCATTGCAGAAATGCTCAGTGAGAAAAAATTCTGGAGATCTGTAACTCGTACAACACAAGAAACTGATAAGCTTCGTGAAATCACACGTCTGTATCATCAGTTACAGGAACAGCAGAATGAAGATATGAACCGTCTTCAGCGTGCTTTGGATATTGTCTTTCCAGAAGTAAACAAGCTCTCCTGGACACGCTATTCCAAGGTCTATATGCAATTCTTAGCCAGCTATCCCACTGCTGCTTCTATTGCCTCTGAAGACATCCGCAATCTCCGTAATGCACTT
>NZ_JBQHWJ010000154.1:0-400 GCF_052064035.1 Bulleidia sp. HCP3S3_C9
AATCGCATCAGCGCTTCCAAATTCTTTCAGTATGTTCATATATACAATTCCATACTTGGACTTGAATAAACTGTTGAATTCAGGAAATACGACATCTATGCATTTCTGCAGACGATTTAAGAGTTGATTTTCTTCTTCCTTGAGATTGTGGTGCTCTCTAGTCAGCTGTTTCTGCTCATACAGATCAAAGCTGCTGTATTTTGAAATACGGTAAGATTTGACGCGCTGATTTGAAGAAAGTACGTCACAGATAGTCAGAGTATCCAGCTTGTCGTTCTTAGAGATTCCGCCCTGCATTTTGCGGGTAAGGTTAGTAGCAACAGGATTGATCAATGCAACCTGATAGTTTCTGTCCAAGAGAAACTTCAGTAAAGCAAGATTATAGTGACCTGTATCTTCC
>NZ_JBQHWJ010000155.1:0-375 GCF_052064035.1 Bulleidia sp. HCP3S3_C9
CATAGTTCTGCAGTATTGCTGGCTATATCCAATACTTCACATATCAATTCTAGAGGTACATTAAAACTCATGAGCTGAATATAGCTCATCAACTTGTGGAATGATATTTTTCATAACTGACCACCTGATTCAAAAAAGTTCAGAAATCTCTTTAGTGTCCGCTTTTTAGTACAATAAAATCATATTGCTGGATATGCACTTTAACTGCGAGATAAAAGTATATGTCCAAATATAAAGATAAAAAACCATCTATGATTGAATTTTCTAGAAAGTATGCAAACAATGATCAGGCCTGTGAAGATTTCTTCTTTCATGCCAAGTATCCTAACGGTTACTACTGCGAAAAATGTGGCTGCACTCACTATAAGAAGATTT
>NZ_JBQHWJ010000156.1:0-364 GCF_052064035.1 Bulleidia sp. HCP3S3_C9
GAAGCTCATGTCTGAACTCAACTGGTATGGATATGACTATGTACAAATACCGCCAGATTTTAGAAGTCAGACATGCCCAATCTGCAGCTATCGTAATGCAGAAAACCGCAGCATAGTTAACAGTAAGCTCTTCAAATGTGGATGCTGTGGCTATGAGGATGATGCCGACCACGTTGGTGCAGTAAACATCAGAAACCGTGCGGAAGATAAGGAACTTCTTAAACTCTGCAAGGATGCAAAAAGCCACAAAGAAATGCAATCCAGGCTGATCAGGCTTCTGGATGACAGACATCTTGAATGGCAGATGAAACAATTGAAAACATCGATTCTGCAGGAAACAGGAAACGCTGTTTCCGTTCTGTAG
>NZ_JBQHWJ010000157.1:0-357 GCF_052064035.1 Bulleidia sp. HCP3S3_C9
GCATAAACTTATTGACGTTCGTTGTTTCTTGTAATGTGTCTATTTCCTGTTCAGTTTTCAAAGAACTTCCTCACTGCCCTTTCGAACAGTGCTCGATGAGTATATCATCTTTCCGCTTCCTCTGTCAACATCTTTTTCAAATTTTTTTGTTTCCATGTCTCACACTTCTCTGCGGCCTATTGAATATACTCTCTTTCTCCTCTTTTTGCAAGGAAAAATTCGTTTATTTTTATTCAAATGCTTATTTGCTGAACTGAAAAGTTAAATTCCACTTTCGTATACACAGAATAGAATTTACTATTTCACCAGCTTCCAGTTGATTTTACTCTTTCAGAATGTTTTATTTTTCTCAGCTGG
>NZ_JBQHWJ010000158.1:0-351 GCF_052064035.1 Bulleidia sp. HCP3S3_C9
TGGTCATGGAAAACCAAGTTCTAAAAGAGTATATGCAGCTTTGAAAGGACATATAATGCCAGGATCAACAATAATACATGATGGAGATAATTCGCATAAATATCTTATTGATGAACTCAATTTGAAATCAGAAGTATATATAGCAAATACAAAAGACAGTGAATATATAAAGAATATGGCAATGATCAATAATATGTGCAGCTGGTTGAAAAGATATATCTGGAGGTTTATAGGAATGGAAGTAGAAAACTTACAATCTTATTTAAATTGGTTTATATATCTGCAGAGATGTAAAAGAGATAATGAAAAATGGCCGAAATCTAATAGAATTCTGCGCCATTTAGTTCTTGA
>NZ_JBQHWJ010000159.1:0-348 GCF_052064035.1 Bulleidia sp. HCP3S3_C9
GGACACAGGTATTTCATGATTTCTTCAGTCATTGTCAGTATTTCAGCCACATGCATACATTCATTACTGTGTACTTCTGCAGGAACGCAATCCATAGCACGATGATATCTGCCATTCTGTTCGTTACACCAGATCAATGCATCGCAGTTCAGATCTGTAATGTTTCCAAATGTTCTTCCGACAATAAAATTTTCTTTTACAAAGCGGACAAGTCTTTCCACCTTTCCTTTTGTAAAGGGGTGTCTGCATTTACACAGCTTTGTATGGAAACCAATTGTTTTCATGAAGATCTCATAATCTTTCTGCCAGAGAGGATTTCCTTCCACATCTCTTCCGATGACTACGCTT
>NZ_JBQHWJ010000160.1:0-348 GCF_052064035.1 Bulleidia sp. HCP3S3_C9
TAGCGCATCATGTAATTGACACAGCCTTTGATGTTTTCTGTATGGGTGGTATCAGAATCTTCAGATGATCTGTCAGATTTGGCATAGACGTAGAACCCTTTATCATAGCTTTTGTATGCCTTGTTTTTACATCTGTCAAATTCTGCTTTGTAGAATTGAGAAAGCAGTCTTGTTATTTCATACTGCCAGGTCTTGCGCAGGCTTGTGAAGTTGAAATAATTGAATCTCTTGCAGGAGTCAGTAGAAGGAGTGTAGATCAGTTCAGGAACAAGACAGTGAATGTGAGGATTCCACTGAAGGCTTCTTCCGAAAGTATGGAGAGTGGCAATCATACCGAATCTGTTGGAA
>NZ_JBQHWJ010000161.1:0-348 GCF_052064035.1 Bulleidia sp. HCP3S3_C9
AGTTGCTTACAACAGATTACTTTCAACAAAACACTGCGAAATAAGAGTAATGAAGGATCATACAACATATACATCCCTTGATCATTTGAACAATGTGAATGCATTTCACAGGCTCATAGAGAAATGGTATAAAGGCTACAATGGTGTAGCGAGCAAGTATATCAATAGATATGCAGCTCTTTTCACACTGGCAAGAGAGTATACAGGCTGTGATACACAGGAAATTCTATTATCAATCAAGAAAAGAATGCATCAGATCACAGATTTCTTCCGTATTGCTGACATGAAGAAAGATGATCTTTTCATTTATTCTATTTCTTGAATTCACCATTTTGCTAATATAGCCTA
>NZ_JBQHWJ010000162.1:0-346 GCF_052064035.1 Bulleidia sp. HCP3S3_C9
AGAACTGCCATCAGAGATACCTACAATCGTGATGTGCTTTTATGCAGCTGCGGCTGTATAATGAATTACATAGATACATACAATCCATTGGAGGGAATCACAAATGACAGACACTACAGGCAAACGTGTATTGATGAAATGCGAAAAATGCGGCTATCTAGAGTACATATCAGAGGAAGAACTCAAGCTCATTTCAGACCTTCCGCCGCATGATGATGAAGATCACATGCTCTGCCCTTTCTGCCTGAATGACATGTATAGAGAAGATTCACCTAGATTCCAGAAATAATCGATATTGTCAATTTAATTGAAGCTGTTTTCATCATGCTTATTCATCTTTCAGATG
>NZ_JBQHWJ010000163.1:0-339 GCF_052064035.1 Bulleidia sp. HCP3S3_C9
TGTTAGCGTCCGGTTAATTTAACCATTCAGAGTCCGGTAAAAACGACCAATTTCAGTCCAATAAAAAAAGCCAACACATCAGATGACTTTCATAAATTCATTTACTGCCTGGCTGGATCTAACAGATCCGATGTACTTCCGACCTTCACCGCAACAGTTTCAAGTTTTCTGCCACGATAGCTTTTTCCGTCCATCATGTAGACAATTGCGTTATCAAAGATTCGATCCAATGCACACAGCAGTGTGTCATCTTCATCAAAGTCCTCTTTCCATTGGGAAGGGGATTTATTGCTTGTAAAGATCATACAGTTCGGACCTTCTTTTGAAGCACGTCTGTCT
>NZ_JBQHWJ010000164.1:0-324 GCF_052064035.1 Bulleidia sp. HCP3S3_C9
TCGACAGGATACTTTGATTTGTAAGAGAGAGTACGATGATTCCTGATTTCCTTGCCAATTGTAGATTTGTCTTTGCCAAGCGTATCTGCGATGGACTTTTTAGAAGAATTGCTTTCAATACCGCGTTGAATGATTCTGCGTTCGTCATCAGTTAAATGTAAATTCTTGTTAGATGTTGCCATGGTATGATCTCCTTTCTTTGCGGCAACACATCCAGCTGAGAAAAATAAAACATTCTGAAAGAGTAAAATCAACTGGAAGCTGGTGAAATAGTAAATTCTATTCTGTGTATACGAAAGTGGAATTTAACTTTTCAGTTCAGCA
>NZ_JBQHWJ010000165.1:0-315 GCF_052064035.1 Bulleidia sp. HCP3S3_C9
CAATTCTTCTAAAAAGTCCATCGCAGATACGCTTGGCAAAGACAAATCTACAATTGGCAAGGAAATCAGGAATCATCGTACTCTCTCTTACAAATCAAAGTATCCTGTCGAGTGCATTGATGCCGGAAAATGTCAAAATAAATATTCACACCATTGTTCTAAGGAATGTCCTTCCTTCAAGCCTTTCATCTGTAAAAGACGTGACCGCTCTCCTGGCGCATGCAACGGCTGCGAAAGATACAAGCGCTGCCGGTTCGACAAGTACAAGTATGAAGCGGATGCTGCACAGAAAGAATATGCTGAAATGCTCTGTGA
>NZ_JBQHWJ010000166.1:0-313 GCF_052064035.1 Bulleidia sp. HCP3S3_C9
AGAATAAATGAAAAGATCATCTTTCTTCATGTCAGCAATACGGAAGAAATCTGTGATCTGATGCATTCTTTTCTTGATTGATAATAGAATTTCCTGTGTATCACAGCCTGTGTACTCTCTTGCCAGTGTGAAAAGAGCTGCATATCTATTGATATACTTGCTCGCTACACCATTGTAGCCTTTATACCATTTCTCTATGAGTCTGTGAAATGCATTCACATTGTTCAAATGATCAAGGGATGTATATGTTGTATGATCCTTCATTACTCTTATTTCGCAGTGTTTTGTTGAAAGTAATCTGTTGTAAGCAACT
>NZ_JBQHWJ010000167.1:0-306 GCF_052064035.1 Bulleidia sp. HCP3S3_C9
TTTGAAACCAAGAAAACGTGGTGGTTCAGCTTCTAAAAGAGGACTGTCAAATGAACAGATCTGTTTACCTACAGCAGTGCAGAGAAATGGCACTGCTGTTTTAAAAGCAACAAACACAGCAGCACCGACAAGTGGAGATCTAATGAAACTGTCAAACAGCATTGGAGAAAACAGTATGGCATGGATTGACGGAAAAGTTGCTTACAACAGATTACTTTCAACAAAACACTGCGAAATAAGAGTAATGAAGGATCATACAACATATACATCCCTTGATCATTTGAACAATGTGAATGCATTTCACAG
>NZ_JBQHWJ010000168.1:0-300 GCF_052064035.1 Bulleidia sp. HCP3S3_C9
AGGCGCATAGCTGTCCGTACTTCTATGACGGATAATCAGAAATTGATATTTGCGAATACAAAACATGGAACCATGCGTATTGTCTATAAAGGCAGCAAGATAGTTGCTCAAATCGTATATGAGGTTAATGAACCTGAATATACTGACGATGGCAGTGCCATGGGTGTTGACCTTGGTATTAAATGTCCAGCGGTATCATATACATCTGATGGCAGCGTTAAGTTCTATGGCAATGGCCGTAAAAATAAATATATGCGCAGGCATTATAAATATCTTCGCAAGAAACTAGGCAAAGCTAAA